>NZ_QUFH01000019.1:0-21191 GCF_003478415.1 Clostridium sp. AF27-5AA | reverse complement strand
GGAATGGTTCCACAGTTCTCCCTTCCACAACTGGTTTCTTATTTCCGGAAAACGTTCGAATAATTTCCTGCCTGTGATCCCCTTCAGATACTTGATAATGGCTGTTATTGACAGCTTTGGTGGAGCTGATACAAAACAGTGAACATGATCACCTTCACCACATTCAAATAAATGAACGGTAAAACCTTTATCGTCAGCTATCTGCTGCACGAGTTCCTGTAGGTATTTCTCAACTTCTGGGGTTAATATCTTCCGTCTGTATTTCACCGGCCAAACCATATGGTAGTTAATATTACACACGCAAGTTCTATAATGTATCAGATTTCCTTTCATACATATAGTATATCATATTGAAGTGTAATACGCAATTATTATTCGAACATATTTTCGTTTTTATTGTATGCCGGTTACGGCATTACCATCAAAGGATGAGAATTATTATACTATTTGCATTGTGCAGATATGCACACTCCTGCGCTTTCATCTCGGTAATTGAATTGCCGAGGATTCCCGCTTATTGTCCTAAAAGATGGCCTTTACTGATAGAAAAGAATTTTATAGTAAAACCGATTGGTTCAGATGGGCTGCCGTGCCAATGTACGGCAGCCCATCTGGCATCATTCTATCAGCCCTTTCGCTACCTCTTTCAGTTTCTTAGCCGACTCCACCAGCTTCTCCGCCTCTTCCTCACTCAATGCAATCGGCACATGCGTCTCCACACCCCCGATTCCCACGATCGCCGGCATACTCAGCGTGATGTCTTCGATGCCGTACTCCCCGTGCATCATCGCAGACACCGGCAGAATCGAGCGCTCATTGCGGACGATACACTCGCAGATACGTTTTACCGACATCGCAATTCCGTAATACGTCGCCTGTTTTTTCGAAATAATCTCGTAAGCACTGTTTTTGACCTTCTCCGCGATCGCGTCCATCGCCGCATCGTGGTTAAAATGCCCGCGCATCTCGCAGAAATCGTTCAGCGGAATGCCCGATACATTCGTACTGCTCCATGCCGCGATCTCGCTGTCCCCGTGCTCACCGATGATAAACGAATGTACACTCCGGCTGTCCACGCCCAGGTGTTCGCCCAGCGCATATTTAAGCCGTGCCGTGTCAAGCACCGTACCCGAACCGAGCACCCGGTTCTCCGGCAGCCCGCTCAGTTTCAATGCCACATACGTCAAAATATCTACCGGATTCGATACGATCAGCAGAATCCCGCCAAAATCGCGTTTTACAATCTCCGGGATGATACTCTGATAAATTGCCGTATTCTTCTGCACCAGGTCAAGCCGCGTCTCCCCCGGCTTCTGGTTCGCCCCCGCCGTGATAATGATGATCGCCGCATCCGCCGCATCGTCATAGGTACCTGCATAAATCTTCATCTGCCCCGCAAACGGAATCCCGTGCGCGATATCCTTCGCCTCGCCGTCCGCCTTTTCCATATTAACATCCAAAAGAACCAGCTCCGAAAACAACCGGCTCTGCATCAGTGTAAATGCCGTTGCTGAACCCACAAATCCGCACCCGATGACTGCCGCTTTTCTTGGATTTACCTCTCTGCTCATACGCTCATTTCTCCTTTTTTCTCCGGCTTATACTGCATGTCCATATTTCTAGCATCCACTCTCTGCATATGGACAAGCATGCCTCTAGTCTCTCCTGCCATTCATATGTATTGTGCCGCTTACAAGAAGGAGTATACATGCTTTGGGACATTTTTTCAGTTGTTTTAACAACGAAAATAGAAACTACAACACTTTCTGATCATCCGACGACAATGTGATCTACCAACAAAGAGGCGTTTCCATCATGTATTTTTCCGTACAGTCCCGCTGCTTCGATTCTGCCGAAATCTATTTTCACTTTGCATCACAACAGGCAGAGTTCTTCGTAACTATCTTATTTATGTAAAATTGAATAAAAACATGTAAAATCAACATTTTCATCGATAGACAAAAAAAGTCCCACGAAACTGCTACTTCCGGCAATCCCGTGGGATGTTTTCGTTTTTTTATTTCAAAGCTCTGCCACGCTCACATTCTGGCTACTCCAGCGCCTCCAGAAATTCCTCATGGTTCATGACTTTTCCAATCTTCGGGAAAATCCATTTTTCACAGAAATCCTGCTCTTCCTGCGTATCGGTCGCGGTGCAGTCGTTGATAACGATGACACGGTAGCCCTTATCATACGCCGAACGCGCCGATGACTCTACACACCAGTCGGTATGGAAACCAGTAAATGCTACATACTCGATCTCATTTGCCCGCAGATAATAGTCCAAACCAGTCGAATGGAACGCGTCTAGCGTTTTCTTGCCTTCAACCACCACATCACCCGGCTGCGGAGTCAATTCTTTGATAATCTCCGGTCCCGGTGTGCCGCGCAACCATGCGCCGGTTCCCCAGTCTGCTTCCATATCCATCTCGATTCCACGCAGACCCTCACACGCCGGACCACCCTTTTTCAGCTCTGGAAATCCCGGATCAAACGGATGGAACGGGCAGTAAAAGATTTTTGCCACCTGACCTCGCGCCTTCTCCAGTAAATCCTGAAGATTGGCGATGACATGACGCTCGGCGAGCTGCTCCTTGATGTGGGCGTACATCGTTCCGCCCTCGGACAAGAAGTCATTCTGCGGTTCAATCAAAACAATCGCAACTTTCTCTTTCGGAATCTTAATCTGTGCCATACACTTCTCCTTTCCTATTACATCGCATTCGGCAGGAATAATACAATCTGCGGAATGAAAATACAAATCAAATCGACAATAATGATCGCTGCCAAAAACCACATCGAACCGGCGAAAATCTCGTTGACTGTGATCCCCTCCATGCCATCCATTCCGTACAGGGACGATTTAACGGTAAATACGTTCATGCCAAACGGAGGCGTAATCATACCGGTTTCAATCGCAATGATCATAACCAGACCGAACCATACTAAGTCATAGCCTAAATCTGCCATAATCGGGCACATCAGAGGCGTCGTTAAAAGCAGAATCGAAGTAGAATCCAGGATACATCCCAGTACCATCAGAATCAGGATAAATAATAAAACGATTCCGATCGGCGGGATGCTGAAACCTTCTACCAGATCCCGGAGTACATTGATGACACCGCACATGGACAACGTCTTGGAATATGTGGATGCCGATACCAGAAGAATCAGGACGCTGCCGGAGGTTGAACCTGCCGATAAAAGCGTCTCCCAGAACTCCTTGCGGTTGAATCGCTTCCGGAAAATCACAATCAGGAAAGCGCCGAACGCACCGACTCCGCCTGCTTCCGTCGGAGTGAAGAATCCACACCAGATACCTCCGAGGGAGATGATAATCAGAAGAACAATCGGCCACGGACGCAGCACAATTTTCCAGAAATTTTCTTTTTCATACTCAGTCAGCTCCTCTACCTCCGGAATATAATCCGGTTTGATATGTGCGACCGTCAAAATGACGATGATAAATGCGATCGTCATCAGAATACCCGGCATAACCGCCGCCACAAACAACTTGCCGATCGATACGTCCGCCTGCGAGCCGTAGACAATCATCAGAAGACTCGGAGGAATCAACATACCTAAGATCGCAGAGCCAGAGATCGTTCCCAGCGCGATCTTACGGTTATATTTCAGACGAAGCATCTGCGGAAGTGCAATTTTCGTAAAAACAGCCGCTGACGCAACCGTAACACCTGTGATAGCTGCGAAAATCGCATTGGCGATAACCGTCGCGATTCCGACGCCGCCCCGGACTTTCTTTAATAAAAGGCTGGCTGAATCATACAAATCCTGGCTGGCGCCGGATAAGTTCGCCAGAAGTCCCATCAAGACAAACAGCGGAATAACGCCGAACATATACTGCCGGACCGCGCCCCACGCCGACTGGCTTAGCACGTTCATCGCTGTTGAAAAACGTCCCGTGAAAAGGAATACACTGAGCACACTGGTAAACATCAGGGATGTGCTCAGATGAACACCAAAGAAAATCAGCGCCAGCAAAAGAATCAGTGAAAGTGCTGCTACTGCTCCTGTACTCATTCTGCCTTCCCCCCTTCTGCAAAGCTTTTTCCTGTAACTAATTCATACGTATACTTTATAATCTGGTTGATAAATTCCAGAATCATCAGCGCGGAACCGAATATAATGGAAAAACGCCCCGGAACCGTTGTGATACGGACCGATCCGGCTATCTCCGCTTCATGAATCGAAATTGCATTTAACAGATTTCCCCAGCTTGCCCGGATAATAAATGCATACACCAAAACACCAATCAGCGCTGCTACAATATCGATCACATGTTTTCCCTTTACACCGACCTTATCATACAGCATAGTTGTCCGGACATGGGCTCCCTTAACTGCTACATACGGAATCTCCAGAAAACATACGATAATGATAATGCTGCTGACAATTTCCGCCGTTCCCGCGAACGGTTTATTTAATATCAATCGGCTTAGAACGTCCGCTGTAATCAGAATCATGATTCCAAATACTGAGATCGCTGCAATTCCATCCATAATACTCAAAAAACGTTCCAGACACCGATCTAATTTTCTAAGGACTGACATATCATCCCACCTTTTCTCTCTTCTGTCTGTTCTTTCTCTGTCTTTCTGAACACATCGGGACATACCTTCGCTGTATGTCCCGATGAACTTTTCACACGGCTCACACTCTCCTCTGCGACAAGCCGCTCCCTTCAATTTTCTTACTCGCTGATCTTCCAGTCGCGTACTCTCTCTACACCCTGAGATTCCAGAATCTCATAATAATCTTCCACGATCTCGGAACCATTGTACCCAGCGTCGTCAAGGCTCTTTACCAGACCATTGACAACATCCGGAAGACTTGCTGCCCATTTTTCCTGCTCTTCACGGCTCAGAGTTGTAACGGTACAGCCCTGCTCTTCCAGTGCTTTGATATCTTCTTCGTGAATCGTATTGATATACTCAGACTCATAGTCCAGATAGCCCTCGCCAACCTCGGAAATGATGTTCTGTACATCCTCCGGCAGGTCATTCCAGGTATCCATATTGACAGTAATTGCATTGAACGGAACTACGTTGAAGTTTGCGTCCAGATAATACGGCGCTACCTCATATACCTTTAAGTTGACACAGGAATGGGTCGGCTGAATCGTCGCCTGACATACATTCGTCTGTAAGTTCTGATAGGTATCATTTAAGGAAGTCTGGACGCCGACTGCACCAGAGCCCTCGATCCAGGAGAGGTTGATGCCTGCCGCGCCGATCTTCATTCCGTTTACATCTTCCAGAGACTTAACTTCTTTCGTGCTGAAGAATCCATACGGATCCGATACACCGATTCCGACGAACTTCTGGTTGTAGCTGTCTTCATAAATCGAAGTGAATTCCGGATATTTCTCATACATCTGTTTGATCGTCTCTGCCACAATCAGCGGATCGGAGCAGGAGAACGGCATACTGTAAACCATATCCTGTAACGGAAGTCTGGATGCCTCAAATACAAGAATCGTACATCCGATATCGACCAGACCATCCTGCACGCCCTGCAACTCATTTCCCAGGGAGATAACAGAACCGCCGTAGGATTTAACCCAGTCGATCTCATAATTTGTCTCTTCACTGACTCTCTCCGATACATTTTTCACAAAATAATCTTCCAGCGCTGTGATCCATGGGTTGGATTCCGAATGTCCGGATCCAATTCGAAGTGTAATCTTTTCTTTTCCGCTGGTTGCTTCTGCCTGTTTTTTATCGCCGCCTGTTGTACTGTCTGTTTTCGCGGATGACCTTCCACCGCATCCCGTCATTGCCGTCATTGCCATTATCGCTGCTAAACCTAATGCCACAAATCGTCTTCTCCTCATGTTCCTTCTTCCTTTCTTTTTCTCTTTTTCACGTTCTGCGTTTCTTTTTTGTTTCGCCTCTCCGTTGGACACCGGATATTGGATACAATTTGATACTATTACTCTAACACCACCTGTCTGTTTTGTCAATAAACTTTCTTATATAAACATCATTCTGTACAGTTTAAACAATATTTTAGTTTCAGATTGGATACATTATCCAATTTTATTGCTATTCCTTTTCTTTTCGGTTATAATAATCATAAAGAAATTTAAAAGGAGCCATGGTTTATGGATCAGACACAACCAATTATTCAATATACAACCGTTTCCGACTCAGTCTATCTCTGGGTCAAAAATGCAATTATTCAAGGTGAGTTTAAGCCAGGCGAACATATCGCCCAGGAACGCCTCACCAAAACACTTGGAGTCAGCCGCACCCCGGTCCGCGACGCAATCAAACGTCTGGAAGCAGAGGGACTTTTGATCACGAAACCGCACTGTGGGGCAGTCGTATTCCAGCTCTCCAAGGAACGTCTGACGGAAATCTACGACATCCGTATCCTGATGGAGCAGTACTGCGCCGCCAGAACCTGTATCAGGGCAAGTGATGACGATATCCGCCAATTGGAAGAGATTAGTTTAAAAATGCTCGATTTTTCCAATAATTCGAAGGAATTTATGCAGCTGGACCGCCAGTTTCACACCCGGTTCTGTGAGCTCTCCGGCTGCGACGACACCGTTGAGATCCTGCAGGGACTCTGGAATAAATGTGATTCCTTCAAATCCATCTACTACTCTCTGGAGGGACGCATCAACGATACTCTGTCCGAGCATGCAAAGATCATCCAGGGACTGAAAAACCGCGATATCGACGCCACCAAACAGGCGATCTACGGTCATCTGAAAGATGTTGTCGAATGTGTTGGACGCCAAGCCAATTTTTCTTAAAGACAAAACACCTACCAAGCATCGACAGCCGTATAATTACAAAAGGCGATGAGCGCAGTTCCTGTCTCTCTGCGTTCACCGCCTATTACTTTTTTCTGCTTTTCTTATCTACCCGCCAACAGCGAAATCTGCGCCGTCTCCTCGACAAGTTCCGCCAGATAAGCTGCCTCGCGCATCGTCCCTGCCACCGTCACCTGACCGTGACCGCGCAGAAGGAATGCATTCATCTCTTTATTTTTCCGGAACTCTTCCAGAATCATCGGGAAATATTCCTTCGGAACGGCATACGAATGGGTGTCAAACACCGGCACATTTCCGCCCAGCTTCATTTCCGAATGGTGCGTCGAAAAATCAAGCGTCTCATGCTTATCCGCCCATGCAGTCGCATATGGGGAATGGCAGTGCATGATCGCGCACACCTCCGGGAGCTCCCGGTAGATCGCACCGTGCAAAAGAGCTTCTTTGGATGGTTTCCGATTGCCCTCAATCAAGTTTCCGTCAAAATCCGTCACAACAATTGTGTCCGCGCACACCTCGTCAAACGCCACATCCGTCGCCTTCACAAGCATCCAGTCATGCCCTGGCGCACGCATACTCAGATTTCCGCCGTTGCTCATCTGATAGCGGAGCTGATAAAATTTGTGAGCCGCCTGTTCCATCGCATCGCTCAGCTCTTTGTATTCCTGATATTTCATGCGCTCTCCTTTCTGCTGCCCTCCGCTTCATTCAGCAGCGCTTCCATCTCCTGTGCGCAGATATCCGCAAATTCAGGATCACAGAAATTCAGATCATACGCTTTAAACACAATCTCCGGCTTCAGATCCGCCTCGAAAATCTGACGCATCTTCTGAATTGTCTCCGGTTTATAGAAAAATTCCCCCGGATAACTCATTGTCCGCAGTCCTCCCATCGGGAGAATGACCTCCGTTTTTCCCTTGGAACGATTCAGTCGTTCCACGATCGTGTGTGTAATATCCAGAATTTCGCTCTCATACAGGCGCGTATGTGTTAAATCCTGATTATGCCATACGTACCCCCGATCTTCCTCATCTTTTAAAAGTTCCTCTTTCCTCAGACACGCAAAATCAATGCCACCCGGGCAGATCAGCGCCGGGATCCCCATCTCCGCTGCTGCACACAGGCGGTTATCCGCACCCTTGCTGTATCCGTAATCACCCAAATATTCCGCTGTCATCTCATGCAGTGAGAGATCCATAACGGCTGAAATAACGCCCTCGCGGATCATCGACTCCATCACCCGGCCGCCGATTCCGGTCGAATGGAAGCTGATCATCTTCCTGCCGAGCGCCGTCAGCTCGTCGGATGCCCGCATCACGGTATCATTCGTAATCCCCATAAGCGTTGTCGCGATATATTTTTCCCCATGTGTATCGATCCGTTTTCCCCCATATGTTACCATGCCAATCAGGGCGCTGACTGTATTTCCCAACACCGCCTCATTAACGGGGTTCATACCGGCAAAATCAACGATCGACGGAACCACCATGATATCTTTGTCGCCCACAACCGTGTCAAAATACCGGTATCCGCTGGCGATCGTGGAACAGATAATCTTCGGAAATCCGATCGGAAGCAGGCGCAGCGCCGCAGAACACATGACCGTATTCTGCAGTCCGCCCATTCCCATCACGCCGTCAATCTTTTTCTCCCCGACGAGTTTTAACAGCATCTTGGAAATACTCTCCGTCATCGCTGCGATCGCACCGCTCTTGTCCATCGCGTGCACCTGCTCCCAGGTATAACCACCCATTGCCAGAATCTCCTCCCGGCTGACATCTGCGCGCATCGGAATATGCGGTCCCGTGCTGACATCGAGTATCAGCGGACTGTTTCCGCTCATTTTTATTTTTTTCTGTACAAACTGTACTTCATGATATTTCGTGTCACAGCTTGCAATTACCCCAACCACTGCCATTTTCTCGAAGTCTCACGAACTTCTTCTTTCACCTGCCTTTCGTCTTAAAGACCAAGGATCGGTGTTTTCGAAACCCGATCTAACATCTCGCGGTCATGACAGGTCAGAATCTTATCCAGACTCTCTGCCCGGGCTTTGATAAGTTCGATGCTCTTCCAGGCGGAGACAATATCTGAAAACCGGTTCGGAGGCGTAATATCATAATGAATCTCTTCAATCGGTTTCGTATTATCCATAATGAAAATTGCATCACCGCAGCAAATATATCTGCCCGCTGCCGTGTCGATCTCAACCGACTGATGCCCGATGGAATGTCCCGGCGTCTCAAATACGCGCACGCCCGGCATGATCTCTGCCTCGCCTTCTAGCAGTTCCATCTTGATTCCCTCAAATGGGCGGGTAATGCCAAGCTGCGGCGCCTCGTATGATTTGTAATAGAGCGGGATTGGATCCATCGCAAATTCGTATTCCTTCTTGTTTACATAAAATTTCGCATTCGTGAATTTATCCATATAGAAGCAATGATCCCAGTGCAGATGGGTAAACACTACAATATCAATATCCTCCGGTTTATATCCGATCTTTGCAAGCTGATCCGCGATCGCCATGCCCTCCGGCTGATATGATCCATGATGGTGGTATTTATCGGCGCGCTCTGTGTATGCCATGCCTGTATCCACAAGCAGCAGTTTGTCTCCGCCCTCTACCAGATACGTAAAAACTGGGTATTCTTCCTCCCGATCGGAAGCATCGGGATAATATGCCACCGTAGAATGGTGGTAAAGATACTGTTTCGGAATCATCGTCACGAAACCAGTGTTGATTGGTCTGATTGTTAAGTTACTCATATCGGTACCTCCTGTCGCTCGTCTGGCTATCTCAAACATGAGATAAATGCCAAATTTGTTTCTTAAAATGGAGCATCCAATATTGTATCCAGTGTCCAATAGTATTATAATAAAAAGAAGCATAGCTGTCAAGAAAAGTTTCAATTTCCATCTGAAAGTAACAATGAATCGGATCCAAAACACCAAAAAGGAGGAACCTCATATGAAAATTACGGTTGCAATCGATTCCCTGAAAGGAAGTCTGGCCTCGATGGAAGCCGGAAACGCCGCCAAAGGCGGCATTCTCCGCGTCTATCCCGAGGCAGAGGTCTTCGTGCGCCCTCTGGCAGATGGCGGCGAGGGAACCGTGGATGCCCTGACGGAAGGACTGGGCGGCAGGATCCGCACCATCTCCGTCTCCGATCCGCTCGGACGCCCCCTTCAAGCCGACTACGGGATTCTCACCTCACCGGGACAGGGCGAACCGCTTGCGGTGATCGAGATGGCTGCTGCCTCCGGACTTCCGCTCCTGGCTGCTGCGGAACGCAATCCACTCCGCACTACCACCTACGGTGTCGGAGAACTGATCCTTGACGCCATCCGCCAAGGCTGCCGGCGTTTCCTGATTGGCATCGGCGGCAGCGCCACCAACGATGGCGGACTCGGCATGCTCTCCGCGCTGGGATATCAATTTCTCAAAGAAGACGGAACGCCCGTCTCCCCTGGTGCCGCCGGACTGTCAGAGCTTTCTTCCATCCGTACCGGCTCCGTTCTTCCCGAACTGTCCGCGTGCAGCTTCCGGATCGCCTGCGATGTCACCAATCCGCTCTGCGGTCCAAATGGCTGCAGTGCCGTCTATGGTCCGCAAAAGGGCGCTTCCAGGGAAGATATCGTAAATATGGATCGCTGGATGCAGGCATACGCCGTCCTTACTGCCCGGCAATTTCCACACGCCGATCCAACGGTTCCCGGCACGGGTGCCGCCGGAGGTCTCGGATTTGCCTTTTTAAGCTATATGAACGCTGTCCTGGAACCGGGCGCCTCGATCGTGCTGGAAGAAACTTCTCTGGAATCGTTCATCCAGGACAGCGATATCGTCATCACCGGTGAGGGTCGTCTCGACGGACAGACTGCTATGGGAAAAGCCCCCATCGCCGTCGCCAGACTGGCTAAAAAATACGGCAAGCCCGTCTTCGCCTTCTCCGGCTGCGTCACCCCAGATGCCATCCAGTGTAACGATGCCGGAATCGACGCCTTTTTCCCAATTCTCCGCTCCATCTGCTCGCTGGAAGAAGCAATGGAACCGGCATCCGCCCGGAAGAATCTGAGCGATACTGTGGAACAGGTGATGCGGGTGGTTCGGCGGTTTTCGTAAAAATTGGAAACAAAGAATGTGCTGATATAAGAAAATCGGAGAGGAACTTTGATCATTCATTCTCTCCGATTTTTTTCAACTTACCTTGTATATTAGCTATTATACATTCACTTTTTCGAAATCATTGCCATAAATTTTCGAATATACATCCTTCTAATTTTTATTTAGAGAGCGCCTTCTCCGCCGCATCCAGCCCCTCATATCCATATGCCTTCACTTCCGCCTCCATCGTCAGAAGTGCCAGACTCTTTCCTTCCTTTTTCAGGTCATTGATAAACTGCCAGTACGTATGCAGGGTGCTGTCCGAGTAAGTCCGCAGTTCTCCAAGCAGGTACGTCTGGAAGGAAGTATCATACGGCGTATCTTCAGAACTGTAGAGAAGCCGGTTTCCAGACGCCAGCACCGGATATTTCGCCTGGTACTCTTCCATCCAAGCAAGCTGCTGTTTCACGATCGCATCACTCCACTGTTCGCCCGCCAGCGTCGGATCAATCAGAAAATGATGCAGTTTCTTAAACTGCTCCGGTGCGGTGCTCGCCATCATCCACGCATATTTCTCCATTACCAGATTGCGCCCCTGCTCATGGGCGCGGTTCATATCCGCCAGCACGCAGTCGATGAGTTCCTCTGTCCACGGTGCAAAATGGCTTCGTCGCATGATAAAAAATGTCTCCGGATCGTCCTGACAAGAAGCACGTCCGCCCTCGTTATTAACTTTCTGAAAATCTTCCCACTCCATCTGAATCAGTTTCTCTATTTTCTCCTGTTTCGTCATACGCTGTCCTCCCTTTCGCTTGCCAGATCCCTTCCAAATCAATTTCCTGCATCTTTTCTTTCATTTACAGTCCATGCGCGTTCCCATTTTGATGTGTCTATCCGCGGCTTATCCTTCCATCACATGACATTTTTTCAGCTCCGGATCCTGAATCCGTTTCATGATCTCCCACGTGTGCGCTTCCAGAAATGCATCCCGGCTGTCAGTCAGTCCCTGTTTTCGCAGTTCCCCAACTACCGCCTGACAGATTTTCTCAATCCGACCCACACGCGGATCCAACTGGTTTACATAAGGATTCCATCCCGGGGGAAACGGCGGCTTCCACATCTCGCTCGTATCTCCCATCACCGAAAGCTCCCGGATTTTTTCCGCCACCTCCGGCAATATCTGAAATTTTTCCATTCCCCGGAACATCCACTTATAGTAAGGCATATACGTCCGGTTTAGTAAATAGACCATCGAAATCGCCTGCCGCACAAATTCATCGAGCGCCAGCATCGCCGCAACCGTATCCCCCCGCCGCATACAGCGGCCATAATTATACTGTCCCGACTGCGCCATTTTCGCTGCCCGCGCCGCGATCTTCTTGATCCGGACATCCTCTGGATAATACTTCCGAAGCTCCTCGCGGACCGCGGAAAATTCTCCCAGTCCGTCCTCAAAAACTGCCCCGCCTGTAACTGCCGCCAGCTTATCCTCCGGCAGATGCAGCCAGCGCATCAAGCTCCTTGGCGGCTGTTCCATCCCGATAAAACGGCTGTAAAATGCCCCTATCTCAAACACACCGACACGTCCGCCGCCCCGCGCACTTGTAAGCCGTGCCGGAATGCCCGCAAACTCCCCCGGCAAACGGTCGTAAGCATCCTGAAGCGCCTTCCCGTACTGGTTATAATCTTCCGCCGAAAGCCAGAGGTCAAAACCTGCCCCGAAATCGTGATCCTGCGATATCGCATCGTCAAATCCCAGGCATTCCGAACCTTCGCCCACCAGCCCCGCCGCCAGCCGCGGCAGAAGCTCTGGAAAATCCCGCTCCAGCATCGGACGCCCAACTTCTTCATAGTATCGTTTTGCCAGTTCTAGTCCCTGCATCTGATCCCCCTACCTGATTTTATGGTTTTTTCTATTTCTACGTTTTCTCTATTTTCAGTATCTTTTTTTCATGCGCGTTTCTTGCACGCTTTTTATCAAATCTTCCATCTGAAAACTTTTCAAAAAACGCTTTTTTCTTGTCCTGTCTCAGAATTTCGCATCCTTGAACTGACAGCTCGCACAGTGGCTCGGGTTTCCGCCCTTGTCTTCCTTCTTGTCTGCAACTCCGGTAATACCTTTTTCTTCCTTTTCTTTTTTGATCATCTCCAGATTCTGGCGGATCACCGCGCACGCATCGCTCTCGCCAAACCGGGACTGCGTTACCATCAGTGCTTTTTCCAGCAGCCCGATCGCCTGATCATAATTGCCGCGCCGCCATGCCAGCTCCCCGGCTGCTGCCAGCGCCGAACCAAAGTGTCCCGACTGCACGCCCTCCGGGGACGCATAAAAGGTCAGGCTTTCCTTTAACTCCTCGTCTGCCTCATCCAGCCGTCCCAGCGCCATCAAGGATAGCGCCCGGTTGACATGGGTCGTTGCCACCTCCGCCTCGCTGTTCTCCATCTTTTTAATCAGTTCCAGCGCCTTATCCAGCGATTCCAGCGCCTTTTCATGTTCCTCCTGTTCCTGATAAATCTGGCTGATATTATTGTAGAGACTTGCCATCTCATAGCCATCCGTTTTTCCAAGATTCTTAAAAATCGCTTCCGCCTCCCGGTACTGGGAAAGCGCTTTCTCCACATCTCCTGCCATCCGGCGCGCAGTTGCCGCATTTAAAAGTGTCGTTCCATGGTGGATCGAACCATCCAGTCCCATCCCCGCAATCAGGGACAGTGCCATATCCGCCATATCGACTGCCTGTGCAACTCGTCCGGTATTCCGGTAGAGTCCTTCCATCTCATTGCACATCATCAGGCAGAGGCTTTTGTTCCCTGAATCCAGCCCTTCCTTCATCCAGCCCATCATTTTCTCTTCCGCTTCGTCCAGTTTTCCCTGTGCATAAAGGCGATCCAGTTCCTGAAACATCTGCTGTGTATCCATTTTTATCCCTCTTTCTTTCCCTTCTTTATTCTTGTTTCTGTTATTTTTTTCATTAATGTGCCTTGGCACCTTTGACACAAAAAGAGATACCGCAAAACCTCACATCCCTCTGCTCCCCATCTTCTTATTTCTGACAGGTCAGTGCACGGATTCTGTGGTTTTGCGGTATCCACTATCTGTTCTCAAACCTTGTAAAATCTATCTCTTTCTCAACAATGCTTTCTATGCTGCCATGCAGCACCCGCATTCGGATCGCGTTTCATTTCAACGATCCGGCTTTTACAAATCCTGTATTCATCAAACGAAGCAGCTTCCGATCGCCGCATCACCCCATCGGCGAATATCCAAACGTATTTACCAGCGCATCAATCTTCTTTCCTGCCTTGCAGAGCGGGCAGTCACGGTAATCTGAATACGTATAATCCGGTAAATCCTTCTTGCCAAAGACTGATTTGATCGGCACACCATCCAGCGAATCCATCGCACTGAAAATCGCCGATGCGCCCTGTAAGATACCACCGTAATACTGGATGCTCTCAACTGCCTTATTTAAGGTGCGTCCCGTCGTCACGGATGCCATCAGGATCATCACGTGTTTATCGCGGATCATCGGAATCAGGTTGTCACGGAAAATGATCTGGCTGTTGTTGTTGAACTCCGGGCTGATTACATAGATAGATTTGTGCGCGTTCGTCGAGAGAAAACCGCCCTTTGCCAGCTCCTCCGCCAGAAAAGCACCGATAACTTCCGTGCCCTCCATGCAGACAATCGTGTCGATCACAGTGTCATACAGATACATGCCAACCAGCGCCTGTGCAACTTCCTCCGCCTCTTTCGTTCTCGCTTTCAGGGTCGTCACATCAATGTAATAATTGATATGTGCATGGTTTGTTGCGAAATGTCCTGGACGAATCTTTAACGGTACTGTCGCTCCAGTTGTGTAGATCTTTGTATAACTTTTCTCCATAAAAACGCCCCCTTCTCCATCTAAATAGGTGTTCATAAATGTTTGAAACTGCTTCTAAAAGTTCCATGTTCACAGTCACTTCCATCCATGGATTGATACCCTTATTATACTAGAAAATGTGGCGTTTAACAAGCTAAAATCTGTCATCATATGTATATTTTTTTATTTTTCTGTCTTTTCTTCAGGCATTTTTCACTCACAAACAGAACACACACCCGATACTAAGACTCTAAGAACTTCCGCACGCACTCCAGAAACCGTTCTCCATATTTTTCAAACTTATACGCACCCACGCCGGACACCTCCAGCATCTCCGCTTTCGTGACCGGTTTTAAAATACACATATGCGTCAGCGTCTTATCAGAAAATACGATATACGGCGGCACTTTTCCCTCGGATGCGATCTCGCGGCGCAGCGCGCGGAGTGCCTCGAAGAGCGTCTCTTCCTTCTCCGTAAATTCGTCTGCCCCGGCTGGAAGTTTCGCGCCCCGGCGGCTCTTTTTGCTGCTTCCAGCTGTCTGTTTCTCCCGCTCCTTCGCCATCTTCATCTCGATTGGTTCCGGTGCTTCCAGGAAAGCAGCACCTTTTTCCGTCAATTTGACAATCGAATACTCATCCGTCGTGACAAACAGATACTCCTCCACCTGGAGGAAGTTAAACATCTGGCGCAGATGCACGACGCTCTCCTTCGCCAGCTCCCCATAATGCGGATTCTCATCCATCCGGTAATTGCGGATCTTAACCGTATTCGCCCCGTGCACCGTGTCGAGAATCACCGTTGTTCCATAGCGCTGTCCGCACGACTGCACACAGCCTAAGAGACTCTCTGCCGCCGCCTGAATGTCGATCGTGTCAAATTGCGTCATACAATTCGAACAGTTTCCGCAGTAATTACTTCCATATTCGCCGAAATACCGCAGGATATAATCACGCAGGCACTCATTCGTAAAACAATAAAATGTCATCTTTTTCAGGCGTTCCCGGTCACGTTCCAGCACCACCTGCCGCGTATAGTCGTCAAGCTCCTGATTGTCCTGGTTCCGCTCAATAAAGAGCTGGTTCGTCACCACATCCCGCCCGCTATAATACAGGATGCACTCCGCCGGTTCGCCGTCACGCCCGGCACGTCCTGCCTCCTGATAGTAGGCTTCCAGGTTCTTCGGCATCCCGCAGTGCAGGACAAACCGTACATCCGACCGGTCGATTCCCATGCCGAACGCATTGGTCGCCACCATCACCGGAACCCGGTCATAGATAAAATCATCCTGATTCTTCTGCCGCTCTGCATCGGAAAGTCCCGCATGGTAACGCGTCACTGAAAATCCATCCCGGATCAGCTTCTCACAGATCTCCTCAACATTTCTGCGGGTCAGACAGTAAATAATCCCTCCCTGCCCCGGGTGCGCCTCCAGATATGCCCGGATTGCCGCATAGCGGTCCTTCGGCGTCTCCACTGCAAAATACAAGTTTTTCCGGTCAAATCCCGTCGTCAGCATCACCGGATTCTGTAACTGCAAAATGTCGATGATATCGTCCCGGACCTCCTTGGTCGCGGTCGCCGTAAAAGCACTGACCACCGGACGCCTCGGCAGCTTCTCGATAAAATCAACAATCTTCAAATAACTCGGTCTGAAATCCTGTCCCCACTGGGAAATGCAGTGCGCCTCATCGATCGCCAGCATCGCAATATCCACGTGCATCGCAAAATCAAGAAATGTCTCCGTCATCAGACGCTCCGGCGCCACATAAATGATTGGATAACGCCCCTCGCGCGCATACCCAAGCGCCTTATAATACTGTGCCGTCGTCAGCGAACTGTTCAGATACGCCGCATGGACGCCCGCCTGATTGAGTGCCGTGACTTGATCCTTCATCAGAGAAATCAGCGGTGACACCACCAGCGTGATTCCCGGAAGAATCAATGCCGGAACCTGATAACACAGTGATTTTCCGCTGCCCGTCGGCATGATTCCCAGCACATCACGCCCATCAAGAATCCCGTCAATCAGTATTTCCTGTCCTTCGCGGAAGCTGTCATATCCGAAATACCGCTTGAGAACTTCATATTTTTCCGATTTCTCATAATTCATATATCTTTATCCAACACCCTTTCATTCTAGTTCTGTCTCAACTATCCACAATCTTGAGCATTTCAAGTCTCAGACATCCACCAGGTCAATCTTTCCTTAAACTTCTCTCCACAGGATGTTTCTCTGAACTCCACACATCCACACAAATTTCACTCTTTATACATATATATCAAACACCAAACCATTGCTTCCTTACAAAAGCCCCAGCTCTTCCATCGCCCGGTAAATCCCATCTTCCTCCACGGTCTTCGCCGTAAACGTCGCATACGACTCCAGCCCGGCATCGTGTTTTCCCATGACAACCGCATTCGGCACATACTGGAACATCGACAGATCGTTCATGCTGTCTCCAAAGACCCACGCGTCCTCCAGCGCGATCCCATATTGCTTCAAAATCCACTCGATCGCACTCGCCTTAGAATGCCCCATCGGCACACACTCATAGAAGCCGCCGCCCCGGTCAATCACCTCAAAATCCCGAAGTGTCTCAAAAAATCCCGCCGGATCACTGTCTGCTCCGACTGCCACGCAAAATTTACTGATCGAAAAGGACGGATCCGACCAGTTCTTCGCCGAAACCGAGCCGCTCTGGTCGAGAATCGAGCGGATCGCCCGCATCGTTTCGGTCTGCACCCCATCTGGCCGGAAAAAGCAGGCGTCCACGCCCTCCATCACTGTATCCATCCGGAACCGCAGAATATCCTCTTTCAGTTTCTCCGCCCGTTCCGGCGAAATTCTCTGGTCATAGAGTGTCTTTCCATCCACGGAAATATAGGTACCACAGCCACAGAGCAGCCCGTTTACCGGCGCTTCCTCCCGGATTTTGGACGTCTGGCACCAGGTCCGCCCCGTATTAATAAATGTCAAATTTCCCTTTTCCATTGTTTTTTTTAAGGCAAGCACCGCGCTTTGCGGTACCTGCCTTAATTTTTCACTAAACAATGTTCCATCAATATCAAAAAACAATGCTTTTTTATTTATCTTCATTTCTGAATATGATCTCCCCGGTCTCTGCATTCATGCTGTCTACGATCGCCAGTGACTCAACGCGGATGCCCTTATCACGGATGCGTTTGCCGCCGTCCTGAAAACCTTTTTCAATGACAATGCCCGCACCAACTAATTCTGCTCCCGAATCCTGAATCAAAGTGGTCAGACCGTCTAATGCCTTGCCCTTTGCCAGAAAATCATCGATAACCAGAACCTTATCGCCTTTTCCAAGGAACTCCTTGGACACAATAATATCATATACAGTGCCATGGGTAAACGATTCAACCTTCGTTGTATACACTTCTCCGGCAATATTTTTCGTCTTTGTTTTCTTGGCAAATACAACCGGAACATCAAAATATTCGGCTACGATACAGGCAATACCAATACCCGACGCCTCGATCGTCAGGATCTTGTTGATCTCCTCACCCTCAAAACGGCGTTTAAACTCCTTGCCGATCTCCTGGAACAGATGAATATCCATCTGGTGATTCAGGAAACGATCCACTTTCAATACATTTCCTGCTCTTACGATTCCATCTTTACGGATTCTGTCGTATAAAATCTGCATATGTCTATCCCCTTATCTGTATTTTTATGAGACGCTTTCTACTCCGCCTCGTCCTCGGCTGCTTCTGTATTCAGCGCCGCATTGTTCTCCTCAGTGCTGACGGTGATCTTGGCATTTTCTACCAGAAAATCAAGTGTCTTCTGCATCAGTGCCGTATCGTCCACCATCTTCTGATCGATGTTGTCATTCTGAAGCATCGTCTTCAGGCTCTCGTAGCCGTAGCGTTTCGCCAGTGCTTCCTTGTCCGAATCGTCGATCGTGATATTTTCCTGCTTCGCAATCTCATTTAAAACGAGGGACTGTTTCGCCATTTCCTTGGCTTCCTGGCGGATCTCCTGCTTGAAGCTGTCCTCATCGCTTCCAATCATGCCCGCATAGGTCGCCAGATCGACGCCGTAGGAGGATAGCATGTTGGTGTATGCCTTTAACTGTGTATCATATGCCTCGTCGATCGATGCAGTCGAGCATACAACCTCTGAATTGTCCACAACCGCATTCAGAATATCCGTATCTCTCTGATTGTCAATCGAGAGCTGTTTCTGCTCTAAGAGGTTCTCACGGGTGGATTCACGGTATTTCTCCACGGTTCCATCATCCGGTGATACGGAAGCAACAAACTCATCCGTCAGTTCCGGAACGGAGCGCTCCTTGACCGCATTGACCGTTACCTCAAATACAACCTCCTTACCTGCCAGATCCGGGTTGTTCGGATACGAATCCGGGAAGGTCAGGTTTAAGTCTTTCTGATCGCCCTTCACAGCGCCGACCAGCCCATCCTCGAATCCATCGATAAAGCTGCCGGATCCAAGCGTCAAATCATATCCTTCAGCGGTACCACCCTTAAATGCCTCGCCGTCTAAAAGCCCCTTATAGTCAATGTTGACCTGATCGCCCATCTGAGCTGCCCGGTCTACCTCGCGGTACTCGGCCTTTGAATTCAACACCTGCTGAATCTGGTTTTCTACTTCCTCGTCCGTCACGGATGCCTCGGTCACGGTCACAGCGATGCCTTTGTACTCGCCCAGCTTCACGCTGCTCTCTGCGACATACTCCTCTGTCTCTGCTGCCGTGCTCTCTGCTGCGGTCGTCTCAGTCCCTGTCTTTTTTCCGCATCCAGATGCCGCTGCTGCTACCGCAACCGCCAGACAGATGCCTGCTATTTTCCATCTCTTCATTTAGTCGTCCTCTATCTCTCAATTTCCTGCCTGCGCCATCCGGCACCTGGCTTTCAAACGCACATATGATATATCTGCACGTATGTCTTACCAATCATCATACCACAAACCAGCCTGTCGCAAAAGCGATTTTTCAATATTTTATATTTTCAGCAACTCTTTTTTCATAGTTCATCACTTGCAACGGTGTACAAAGGGAACATAATAAAAAACTTAATAATGGACTGCCAATCTTACACAAAGTACCGCCCAAACGAGACTACGGGCGGTATTTTTGTATCATGGCGGAGAAAGGAGGAACTTCCCACGGGGGCTTGACTGAAAAGTTGAGCCCCTTTTTTCATGCCAAAAAACAGGAGGTAAATGCTTATGGCAGATGATAAAACCACAAAAACGCCGGAACAGCCGGTAACGGATACCGGACCGGGCAAAGAAACACCGCCTACTCCCCCAAAAGAGCCGGAGAAGGTTTCCGTTTCCCCGGAGCCGGAAAAAAAGACGGAACCGGAGGTAAAGAACCCGCAGGTTTCCGTCTATAACTTCACTGAAATTATGAAGGAAAAGAAAGCCGAGGAACGGGCGGCAGCTCCCGGCGTGGAAAAGCCTGACCCGGCAAAAACGGAAAAACCGGAAAAGCAGCCGGAGGCTCCGAAGAAAGCGGAGGAAAAACCCAAAGAGCCGGAACAGCCAAAGCGCCGGGGCCGTCCCCCGAAAGCAGATAAGGACAAGGCCGCAGCCCCGAAGCCCAAAGCCCCCGCACAGAAACCGGAAAAGGCGGTCAAAAAGGAACCGGAGAAAAAAGCAGCTCCAACGGTACAGGCCGCTTCCGCTCCGAAGGGACCCGAGAAGCCGAAGGATGCACCACGCCGGGGCAAGGAGCAGATCGTCTATATCAAGCTGAACGAGCTCCACGCCTTCAAGAACCATCCCTTTGAAGTCCGAGACGATGAAGAAATGCGGGCTATGGTGTCCAGCGTCAAGGACAAGGGCGTTACCCAGCCTGCTATCGTCCGTCCCCGTGAGGATGGCGGCTATGAGATCGTGTCCGGCCACCGCCGCCAGAAGGCCAGCGAGCTTGCCGGATATGCGGATATGCCCTGTATTGTTCGCAATCTGACGGACGATGAAGCCATCACGCAGATGGTCGAGGACAATCTCAACCAGCGTGAAGAAATCCTCCCCAGTGAGCGGGCCAAAGCCTTGAAAATGCAGCTTGAGGCCATCAAGCACCAGGGCTCCCGCACTTCGGGCCAGATTGTCCCGAAGGACGCAGGAAAACGCTCCAACGAAATTGTAGCCGAGCGCAATAAGATGGCGGTCAAGCAGGTGCAGCGGTATATCCGGCTCAATGAGCTGGTTCCCGACCTGATGAAGCTGATGGATGAAAAAAAGCTGGGCTTTACTACGGCGGTGGAGCTTTCCTATATCGGCAAGAAGAACCAGAACTATATCGCCGTCGCCATTGACAGCCAGCAGTCCTCGCCTTCACAGGCGCAGGCAAAGCGTATGCGTGAGCTGGACGAAAAGAAGCTGCTCAACGGGGATGTGATCGACGGCATTATGATGGAGGACAA
>NZ_QUFH01000018.1:0-28525 GCF_003478415.1 Clostridium sp. AF27-5AA | reverse complement strand
ACGAGATCTATAACAAGCATAACCGCAGCTACTTTGAAGCACTTGAAGTAAAAGCTGAGAAAATGGCTAAGAAGTATGATTGTGCCTTTGTGGATAATGAAATGCCTTATGGCAGAGTCCCGCAGGGACATCCGGTGATCGTAGATTATTTCTATCATGAGGAAATCCGTGGGACAGAGAATACCGGAAAAAGAAATCGCTAACTTCCAGCTTGGTTATAAGATCGGATTTATCAATGATGCTGAGATATGGTTACTCATGTTAAAATAACGCAATACCTCTGTTATATATATAATGAGGATGAAATAGACGAGTTGATTCTGCTGATACGCGATAGCTTTATTCTGGCTTTTACGGTTCTTAAAGATACACTTGTGAAGAAGCTGGAGGAAGCAGAAAGCGATTGGATGTAAAAAAGCAGTCGATAACCTTGGGGGGAGTCCGCGGTGAAGGATAAAACAGTATATACATGTACATATAAATCAAAGTTAGGCGATATTCTGCTGGCGGCAGACGCGATCGGACTCACGGGTCTGTGGTTTGAGGGGCAGAAGTATTTTGCAAATACACTTCCAGACGGAGTTATTTCACAGGAAACCCTAATTTTAACAGAGGCAAAGAGATGGCTGGATATTTATTTTTCTGGCAAAGAACCGGACTTTATTCCGCCGCTGCATCCGACTGGCTCCGCATTTCGACAGGCGGTGTGGCAGATTTTATTGCAAATTCCGTATGGACAGACGACTACCTATGGGGAGATTGCAAAAAAGCTGGCGAAGATGCAGAATGCGTCCCATATGTCCGCGCAGGCGGTAGGCGGTGCAGTGGGGCATAACGAGATTTCCATTATCATCCCATGCCACCGTGTGGTGGGAACGAATGGAAGCCTGACCGGGTATGCGGGTGGAATTGATAAGAAAGTGGAACTGCTTACGCTGGAACATACCGATATGAGTCGTTTTTTTGCGCCGAAGAAAGGAACGGCGCTTTAGTCATTTAGGTGTAATTTTGACTGTGATATTAATTTTCATTTAATTATATCCGTGTAGTTTCTCATCTTTCGTAAGTTTGTAAAGTATCTCCTGCTTTTTCATATACGTAACAAATAGATTTATAAGTACTGTGTTCATAATATTACCCCCTGCATTATGTTTCCATGGAAACAAGTATACCATCGCCTTGTTTCCTTGTTAACAAATTTGATAATAACGATATAGGATATTTTCATCAGAATATTTTTCTTATTTCAAAGATTGCGAAGTTTCACAGGCAGGCGGGGATGTTATTTACAGAAATCCAGATGGAATACAAATGCCAGGACCGCTCCTGGAAGACGATGATTGTGCGTGCCTATTAGTTAAAAAACCATGGAAATCACTATTCGTACATTGTAACATATCGGTTTGATATCGCGGAGCGAGTAAAGATTGACAATTTCAAAATCCTGTCGTATACTTCTTTCAGTCCCAAATGGGATTGAATGGGGAAGGTTATGGAATATAAAATACAAAAACTTTACGATCAGGTCAACCAGGCGATCATCCGCTGCCGTGGTGTATACTCGATGTGGGCAAAGAATAACAATGTGAGCTATAACCGGATGCTGGTGCTTTACACCATCCGCGAATTCGGATTCTGTACGCAAAAGCAGATCTGTGTTTCGTATCTGCTTCCGCGGCAGACGGTGAACCATGTGATTTCAGAGATGAAAAAGGACGGGATTCTTGTAGCGGATCCGGAAAAGAGCACCGGGAAGGAAAAGGCGCTTGTTTTGACGCCGGAGGGCGAACGGTATTCGGAAAAATTATTATATTCGTTAAGCCGGATGGAAGAACGGGCGGCGAAACGTCTGGGAGAGGACAAGATCCGCAGAATGACGGAACTGTTTATGGAGTATGACCAGATTCTGGAAGAGGCACTGGAGGAGACGGACGATGAAGAGTAAGGCGGGAACGGATACAGAATTTTTCCGGACGGAGAAAATTCCGAAGATATTGCTGCAAATCGCACCTCCGGTTATGCTGGCGCAGCTGATTCAGGCGATGTATAACATTGTGGACAGTTTTTTTGTGGGAAAATATTCCGAATCGGCGCTGACGGCGCTTTCGGTCATTTATCCGTTGCAGCTCATCATCATTGCGTTGGCGGTGGGAACCGGTGTGGGCGTGAATACCTACATGGCGCGCCTGTATGCACAGAAAATGCCGGGACAGGCGGAAGAAACAGCGGGAACAGGCACGCTTCTGGCGCTTGGAACCTGGTTTATATTTGCCATTTTCTCGATCTTCTGTATGCGTCCGTATGTCCTGACAAGTGCGAATACCCCGGAAGCGATCGAGAGTGCTGTTATCTACGGACAGATCGTCTGTATCGGCAGCATCGGGGCATTTCTGGAAGGAAACTGGACGAAGGTCCATCAGTCGCGGGGCAATATGCACCGTCCGATGGTCGCCCAGACCGTGGGGGCGCTGACGAATATCGTGCTTGACCCGATCCTGATTTTCGGACTCGGTCCGGTGCCGGAGCTGGGAGTCGCGGGTGCTGCCTATGCGACTGTCTGCGGACAGGTGGCAGCTGCGGTCATCACATCGTTTGGCGGGGTTGGCAGATTGCCAGAGCGCACAAAAATGCCGCTCTATATCAAGCAGATCTACTGGTTTGGCTACGCGTCGATTATTATGCAGGCATTATTTACAGTTTATATCGTGATCTTAAATGCGATCCTTGCCGGATTTTCAGATTCGGCAGTGACGGTGCTGGGGCTTTATTATAAAATGCAGACGTTTTTCTTTATCCCGCTGATGGGCTTGCAGACGTGTATCGTTCCGGTGCTCAGCTTTAACTATGCAACCAAGAGCTATGCGAGATGCCGGGAAATTATGCGGGACAGCTATGGATTTTCCTGTGTGTTTATGCTGGTCGGTGTGATCTGCTTCGTTTTCTTTCCGGTGCAGCTGCTCCAGGTTTTTTCAAAGAGCAGTGAGGTCATCGCGATCGGAAAAAATGCATTCCCTATCATCGGGGCAAGTTTTATTCCGGCGGTATTTTCACTGATGACCCCGGTCTTCTTCCAGGCGATCGGAAATGGAAAGATCAGCCTCTTTTTGTCCGTGATGCGCCAGATCTGCTGCCTGATTCCGATTTTCTGGCTGCTGTCGCTGATTGACCTGCGCTTTACCTGGTTTGCATTTCCGATCTCGGAAGTGCTGGTCGGTGTCACGGGAATCGTGCTTTATTACAAGGAAATCAAAAGAGACTTTGATAAAGGAGCAACATGAGAAAGCACGTAAAAACACAGAAAATAGTTTCGTAGAAAATTTTTAAACGCTTTTAATGAATTGAAAAGGAACCGCCTGGGTCAGCTTATCAGCTGGCATCAGGACGGTTCCTTTTTTGAAAGGAGAATGAATGTGACATAAAAAATTGAATGTATGCATTTCGTGTACGTATGAGGCATAATGCCTGTCAGACGAAATGGGGATTTCACCCTTATGCTACAAATGCGTACATCATCACATAATGGCACAGGCTTCCGCCCATGACAAACAGATGGAAAATCTCATGCGAACCGAAATTTTTATGCGTTGCATTGAAAATCGGCAGTTTTAATGCGTAGATAATGCCTCCAGCCGTATAGATGAGTCCGCCGGTCAGCAGCCAGAGAAATGCGCTTTTCGGAAGTGCCAGTACGATCTGACGGAACGCCAGCACGCAGATCCAGCCCATCGCGATGTAAACTAGCGAGGAGAACCACTTCGGGCAGTTGATCCAGAGCGCGTTGACGAGAATCCCGGCAATCGCGATACCCCAGACGAGCGCCAGAAGCCGGTAACCGGCGTTATTTCCAAGGACGATCAGGCAAACCGGTGTGTAAGTTCCGGCAATCAGGATGAAAATCATCATGTGGTCGATCTTACGCAGGATTTTATTAACGTGCTCGGAAATATTAAAGGTGTGGTAGGTCGTGCTGGCGGCATAGAGCAGAATCATGCTGACGATAAACACAGCCAACGCCGCAAGATGGCGCGAATCTGCTTCTCCAGCCGCTTTGTGAAGCAGCGGAACTGCCGCGATCACCGCGCCGATCATCGCGATAAAATGCGTCAGCGCGCTTCCGGGATCCTTTACGTGGAATTTATGATGCTTTGTTTCAACGAGTTCCGTTGTGTCAGATGTATGTTTTTCACTAGAAATCATAGGATAACCTCCTTTGCCGTAATATCAATAAAGTAATTGTGAATATGATATGTAGTATTTAAAACTACATAGAATGTTTTTATATACTATACATCTTTTCTGAAAAATATGCAAGAGGGGGATGGGATATGTTATAATATAATGTATGAACAGTAACGAAAGGTTTTCACGTTTCGTGTGAGTTGGCAATAAATATATGCAATGGTTTGCATATGAAAATTTTAAAGAAGAGAAAGAAAAAAGGCTCATAGATGATTTGAGAAGTTAAAATGCTCGGGAATCCATGGATGAAGTAGAGAGGAAATCGGTTATGTTAGATATATTATACGAAGATAAAGATATTTTAGTTGTGGTCAAACCAGCTGGAGTTGAGTCGCAGACATCGAGACGCCTGGAGCCGGATATGGTCAGCGAGATAAAAAATTATCTCCACCGGAAGGTGCAGGAGACGAAAAAGTTATCCACAGGATTATCCCCAAAAGCGTCCACAGCCCCAGTGGATCCGTATGTTGGAGTTATCCACCGACTGGACAAGCCGGTGCGCGGTGTGATGGTATATGCCAAGAACCTGAAAGCGGCAGCGCACTTAAGCCGTCAGGTACAGGAGGGAAAACTGGAGAAAATCTATCAGGCGCTCGTATGTGGAAAACCTGTGGATAATGTGGGTAAGTACGTGGATTATCTGTTGAAAGACGGGAAAACGAATACCAGCCGGATTGTGGATAAGTCGGTCGCCGGTGCGAAACGGGCAGAGCTGGAATATCAGATATTAGAAAAAAAAGAACAGGAAGACGGTACCGTGCGTTCACTGGTGGAAATTCATCTTCACACAGGACGCCACCATCAGATACGCGTACAGTTTGCCGCGCATGGGACACCGCTCATGGGAGATACCAAGTATGGCGCACCAGCGGCTGCTTCCGTGGGACGTGCCCGCCGGGAACCGCTGGCGCTGTGCGCGGTCCGTTTATCGTTCCTTCACCCGGTGACGGGAAAAAGAATGGAGTTTTCCACCAAACCGCAATTTGTTCTGTGAGCGAACTTTTCTATAAGTCAAGAAAATAAAAGGTCAAGGGTGAATAGAAGGTAAGACGTGTATATTTTTATCCAGCCTGCCCATACTAGAGTGTGTACAAAGGAAGTACGAATCATAAATGGGCAAAGTCCATGGGTAAGCCCCGGAGCGACTAAAGAGGGCTTACAAAAGAGACCGCAGGAGCCGGGAGAAGCGGGAGCTGACACCGGTTTCCTGTGGTTTTTCGTTGCCATACATCCGGAAAAAAGGGCGTGTAGGTTTAAGGAAAAGACGTTTGTTTGAATGGATGTCTGTAGAAATCATAGAACCATAACGGGGTATGGCATAAAGAAAAAATCGGGAAGGTGGAGCAGACAGATGGCACTCAGCAGAAAACAGAAAAAAGCATTTCTCACAGTAGCAGTCACGGCGGGCGTGTATTTGAGTTTCCGTTACCTGCTGCCGCTTATATTCCCATTTCTGGCAGCGTATCTGATGGCGCTGCTTCTCCAGCCATCGGCAGCATTTCTCGAAAAACGGCTGCGAATCTCCTTCCGCGGGCGCATGATCGGCGTTCCCATCGGTATGATCGGGGGCGTGGAGCTGATTTTGCTGAGCATTTTTCTGGTCGGTCTGCTGGCAGCAGGGGGACGGCGTTTCACGGAGGAGCTGGAACACTTTTTAGAAGAGCTTCCAGGACGGATGGAAGAATTGTCACTGCTCGGACAGCAATTTGAACAGTCGATCGAGCGAGTCCTTCATCTGCCTGCCGGTAAAATCGGGCAGCTCTTTCGCGGAACAGGCTTGCAGGGCGGTGGACAGGTCAAGGAGATCCTGCTGCCGCAGCTCCTTCAGAAATCAGTTCCTGCTGCGGCGGGGATTGTGCGCGCGGTTATTGTGGTTGTTTTATTTTTCATTGCCTCGATTTTGAGTTTACAGGAGATGGACGAACTGCGCCGGAGGCGGTTTGATTCGATGTTTCACCGCGAATTTTTCCTGCTCGGCAGGCGCCTTGCGGTGACAGGAAGCGCATGGCTGAAAACCCAGTCGGTCATTTTCCTGATGACTTCGGCATTTTCGATGGCGGGGCTTTTGCTGATTGGAAATCCATATTATATTCTGGGCGGAATCGGAATCGGGGTTCTGGATGCCCTGCCGATCTTCGGCGCAGGGACGGCGCTGGTGCCGTGGAGTCTTTTTCTCCTGTTTAAGCGGGAGTGGGGACACGCGCTGATTCTCTTCGGGCTGTATCTGCTCTGTTATTTTCTGCGTGAGTTCACGGAGGCGCACCTGATGGGGAAGAAAATGGGGCTGTCGCCGCTTGAAACGCTGGCGGCGATCTATGTGGGCTTGCAGCTGTTCGGTCTGTTTGGATTTCTGCTGGGTCCGATTGGGCTGTTGATTATTAAGGATTTTGTGGAGGAGTATGGGGAAGCGGACGAAGGAGCGGCTGCTCATTAAGTAGGCGCTTTTAGAGGAGAAAAGAGGAAAAAAGTGGAGTATTGGTGGATGGACGATCTGAAATTGTTTTTGAATGTGGAAATTTAAGGAGATGAAGGAATTTTTTAGAATTGCCGCGAGACAAAAGGATCATATATAATAGATAAGGAATTAAAAACGCATAAAAGTTCTGGAAAAACAGCAGAGAAAGAGTTGCTGGAAGATAGCTGGATGTTAAGCTGAAATAAATATGCATATCATTTAATATGGAGGAACAAACGTGAATTTATATACAAAAGAGTCAGGCTCCGGACAGCCGATGGTGCTGCTTCACGGAAATGGAGAGGACAGCTCCTATTTTGTGAACCAGATATCCTTTTTTGAATCAAAATATCTCGTGATTGCGGTGGACACCCGCGGACATGGCAGATCTCCGCGTGGTTGTGGGACATTTACCTTGGAACGGTTTGCTGATGATTTGAAAGGATTTCTTGACCGCCGGGGACTTAGGCGGATCATTTTGCTGGGGTTCAGCGACGGCGGCAATATTGCGCTGATTTTTGCACTGAAATATCCGGGATATGTCGATCGGCTGATTTTAAATGGAGCGAACTTAAACCCGTTTGGCATGAAGCCGTCCGTGCTGGCGGATGTGGCGCGGGAGTATGTGGGAGTTGTGGGGAAGCTCTGGCTGCAGAAAAGCGGCATCGGGCAGATACGGGGGAAAATGCAGATGGCAGCAGGAAAAATGCGGACAGAAAAGCAATTTTCAAAAGAAAACGAAAAACAGAATGGACAGGAAGGACTGAATAAACAACAGAGAAGAAGCTGTCAGAAAGAAAAAATTTCTGAAAATAAGGAAAATGATCGGAAGGCAAATATACACAAAAAAGAGCTTCTATCTTTAATGTTGTATGAACCCTGGATCCGCCCTGAGCTTCTCCACCGCCTGAAAATGCCCGTCCTTGTGGTAGCAGGGAGCGACGACATGATCTGCGAATGCCACACGCGCCAAATCGCACGTTCTCTGCCAAACGCAAGGCTTCGGCTTTTAGAGGGCACCCATTTTATTGCAGCAGAGAACCCGGACGCATTTAACCAATGTGTTGCATCATTCCTGGAACAGACACAGGGCGGCGAGCTGGCGCAGATGAGCCGAGTCTGGGGCAGCCGGAGAGCCGGAAGGCTGGAGAAGGAGAAGATCCGTCGGGCGGCGGTGCTGGTACCTTTGATTCAGAAAGGCGGGGAGTACCACGTGGTGTTTGAGGTGCGCGCGGGAAGCTTAAAAACTCAGCCGGGCGAAATCTGTTTTCCGGGCGGTGCCGTTGAGCGGGACGAGACACCGAAGCAGGCGGCGATCCGTGAGGCGATGGAAGAACTCTTAATCAGTCGCCGCCAGATTCGCGTTATCGCGCCGTTGGATGTGCTGGAAGCACCCGGAGCGATGGAGATTTCTCCATTTTTAGGTGCGCTGCAGGGCTACCGCTGGTCATATTCCGAGGCGGAGGTCGATCATACCTTTTCTGTCCCGCTCCGCTGGTTCGCGGAACATGAACCGGAGCGATATGAAACAGAACTTGTGACCGTGCCGGAAGAGACATTCCCGTTTGAAGATGTTCCGGGCGGACGCGATTACCGCTGGCGGCGCGGACATTACGATGTCTACTTCTACCGCCGTGAGGAAGGAATCATCTGGGGGATGACGGCGAAGATTCTGCGGTCACTGGCGGAGATGTACCGGGAGGACATTTTATTAAAATAGGATTCGTAAGATAGGGATAAAAACATTATTTTTTGTTCGGACGCAACCGAGTCAGTGACGACCGAGTAAAAAATGCGAGGCATCGTCAAGACTTGTACAAGGGCGAGTTCCAGCCTTGACAAACCCGACCGATTGGCGTAAAATCATAATACTGTCAGGATTTGCGCGGTTGAGTTTGTGGATGCCGTGGAAGAAATCCGGCGTTTGATTTTAGAACATCAAACAATAAGAAACAAAACAGGCGAAGAGAGGAATCAGTAAACTTTGACACACGTCCAGAGAGAAAGCCGTATGGTGCGAGGCTTTTGTGTCCCTGAAAGTTGAACCGACCCTGGAGCTGTGCATGAAAATGTAACGTATTTCCGGCGTTAACGGAAGTTAAGTGAGCCAGAATCGGAACGAAATTCTGGTTAAGTAGGGTGGTACCGCCGAAGTTAAGCCATTCGGTCCCTTTGATCGCAGCGATCAGCAGGGATCGGATGGCTTTTTTATTTCTACGAAATAAAAAACAACAATGTACACTCGGCGCGGGGGAATATGGCTGCGATGGCAGCCGCGCCTCGGCGCCAAAATCCGGCAAGCCGGATTTCAATAAAATGTTTTTAACAAGGAGAAATGACATGGCAAAGGAAAAGAAAATGGTAGAAGCCATCACATCGATGGATGAAGATTTCGCCCAGTGGTATACGGACATCGTAAAGAAAGCAGAGCTTTCTGATTACTCTAGCGTAAAGGGCTGCATGATTATCAAACCGGCCGGATATGCGATCTGGGAGAATATTCGCAATGAACTGGACAAGCGCTTTAAGGCAACCGGCGTAGAGAACGTATATCTGCCTATGTTTATTCCGGAAAGTCTTCTGGAAAAAGAGAAAGATCACGTAGAAGGTTTCGCACCGGAAGTAGCGTGGGTGACACAGGGCGGTTTAGAGCCGTTACAGGAGAGAATGTGTGTACGTCCGACTTCCGAGACTCTGTTCTGCGATTTTTATGCACATGACGTACATTCTTACCGCGATCTGCCGAGAAACTACAACCAGTGGGCTTCGGTTGTACGTTGGGAAAAGACCACCCGTCCGTTCCTGCGTTCCAGAGAGTTCTTATGGCAGGAAGGTCATACTGCTCATGCAACCGCTGAGGAAGCACAGGAGCGTACCGAGATGATGTTAAATGTATACGCGGATCTGTGCGAGGACTTCCTGGCAATTCCGGTTATCCGCGGACGCAAGACCGACAAGGAGAAATTTGCCGGTGCAGAGGCAACCTACACGATCGAGTCCCTGATGCACGATGGCAAGGCACTGCAGTCCGGCACCAGCCACAACTTCGGCGATGGATTTGCAAAGGCATTTAACATCCAGTATCTGGATAAGGATAATAAATTAAAATACGTTCATCAGACTTCCTGGGGTATGACAACCCGTATGGTAGGCGCGATCATCATGGTTCATGGTGACAATAATGGTCTGGTTCTGCCGCCGAAGGTAGCTCCGACCCAGGTTATGATCGTTCCGATTCAGCAGGCAAAAGAGGGTGTTCTGGACAAGGCATTTGAGGTAAAAGAGGTTCTGTCCAACTTCCGTGTCAAAGTGGATGATTCCGACAAATCTCCGGGATGGAAGTTCAGCGAGTCCGAGATGCGCGGTATTCCGGTACGTGTCGAGATCGGGCCGAGAGATATTGCTGAAAATCAGGCAGTTCTGGTTCGCCGTGATACGCATGAGAAGATTACGGTATCTCTGGATGAGATCGCAGCAAAGGTTGGCGAGCTTCTGGAGACGATTCACCACGATATGTTTGAGCGTGCAAAAGCACACAGAGATTCCCATACTTATGTAGCGACAACACTGGATGAGATGAAGGAGATCGCAGAAAATAAGCCAGGCTTCATCAAGGCAATGTGGTGCGGCAATCAGGAGTGCGAGGATAAACTGAAAGAAGTAGTCGGCGTAACCTCCCGCTGCATCCCGTTCAATCAGGAACATCTGGCTGACACCTGCGTATGCTGCGGCAAGCCGGCAACGAAGATGGTTTACTGGGGTAAGGCATATTAATATGATTCCAAAACGGATAGAAATGCCGGTCCAGGTCGAGGAAATCCTGGGAAAGCTGCGAGAACATGGTTACGAGGCATTTGCAGTCGGCGGCTGTGTCCGCGATGCGATCCTGGGGCGGATTCCCGGTGACTGGGATATCACGACCTCGGCGCACCCGGAGGAGGTGAAGCAGGTGTTCGGTCACACGATCGACACCGGGCTTCAGCACGGTACGGTCACAGTCATGCGTGATCATATCGGATATGAAATAACCACCTACCGGATTGACGGTGAATATGAGGATGGACGCCACCCGAAGGAAGTCGTATTTACTGCCGAACTGCGTGAGGACTTGAGACGGCGTGATTTCACGATCAATGCGATGGCATACAGCCACGAAACGGGAATTGTCGATATTTTCGGCGGGGCGGAGGATCTGGCAGCGCGCCGGATCCGCTGCGTCGGGGATGCGGGAGAACGATTTACGGAAGATGCGCTCCGGATCCTGCGTGCCGTCCGCTTTTCGGCCCAGCTGGGATTTTCGATAGAGAAAAAGACCTGGCAGGCGCTCTGTGAGCTGGCGCCCTCCCTTGTCCATGTGAGCAAGGAACGGGTGCAGGTGGAGTTGACAAAAACACTCCTGTCCGACCGCCCGGAATTTATCTGGAAAACGGAGGCGGCAGGACTGGCACCGTACATTTCAAAGACATTTCCGGAGGTATTTGCGGCGTGGAAAAAGCAGAAAAGCTGTGCAAAGCAGAGTTTGGAAGAAAAAGTATGTTCGAAGGATGTGCCAGCTGCTGACAAGGATGCGATCAAAACGGAAACGGTAGCGCAGCAGGGGCACATGTTCGTGAAACATGAATGTGAGACAGACATGGCGGGGGAAATTTCTGCTGCTGCGGCACATCTGCCAGCAGAAAAAGCCTTGCGCTGGTCGTATTTTCTTGCCCCGGCGGGCGAGGGAACTTGTGTCCGGGTTCTGAGAGAACTCAAGATGGACAACGACACGATCGATAAGGCGAAGATTCTGAGCCGTTTTGCATTCATGCAGATGGAACCGGAGGAAAGCGCTGTCCGCCACGCGATGAGTGCGATGGAAGATACGGTCTTTGACTGGCTGCTTCTCCTTCAAGAAGTTCTGATACCGGAGCGCATGGATGCGGTGGAAATGGTTCGCTCACTTGCAAGGCAGATCCGGGAGCGCGGTGACTGTATCCGTCTTAAAACTCTGGCGGTAACCGGAAAAGACCTGATTCAGGCAGGCATCCAGCCGGGACCGGCGCTTGGAAAAACGCTGCATCTTCTCTTTGAAAAGGTGCTGGAGAATCCGGCTTGGAATGAGAAAGAGCGGCTTCTGGCTGAGGTGGAAGTGTTGAAACAATCGCAGAATGCCAAAACCAGTAAAGCATAAGAAGATTAATAAATAAAAAGAGAAAAGAGGCAAAATCGTTTGGAACCGGCAGGACAAGCCGGACAAACGATTTTGTCTCTTTTCTCTTTTGCTTTTTTAACAACAATATTTTCAATCAGAGGATGATTAAAAGAGTTATCCCAATTTCTTATACTCCCTGAAAAACAGCGCCGCCGTCGTCGCCACCGCAATCGTGTCTGCCACCGGTTCTGCCACGAACACGCCGAATACCGGATTTGAAACGAAATGCGGCAGGATAAAGATCAGCGGAATCAAAAGCAGCACTTTCCGGAGCAATGCCAGAAAGACGGATGTTTTCGCATTTCCAAGGGCAATAAAAGTCTGCTGGCAGGCGAGCTGGATGGCAAAGAGCAGGGAAGCTGCCATATAGATCCGGAGCGCCCAGATGGTATAGCTGGCAAGATCTGCGTCGCTGGTAAAGATGGAAATAAAAATCTGTGGAACCAGCATACATAAGAGCCAGAGCAAGGTGGAATAGCAGGCTGCCGAGCGCAGAAGCAGGTGAAACGCTTTTTTCACACGGTCGATATTTTTTGCTCCATAGTTAAAGCTGATGATCGGCTGCGCGCCCTGCGTGAGCCCCTGCAGCGGCAGCATGGAAAACTGCATGACGCTGGAAAGAATCGTCATCGCGCCGACCGCGGTATCGCCGCCATATTTCAACAGGCTGGTGTTAAAGCTGATGGACAGTGCACTTTCTGTAAACTGCATGATAAACGGCGCCAGTCCGAGCGCCAGGCATGGCAGGATAAATTTCTTCTGCGGGCGCAGGTTGCGGAGCCGTATCCGCAGGGTACTATGCGTTCCGGTCAGAAAACGCAGAATCCAGATACAGGAAATACCCTGTGAAAGGATGGTTGCAAGTGCCGCACCGCGCACATCCAGATGCAGTCCGAAGATAAAGATCGGATCGAGGATGATGTTGCAGAGAGCGCCGATGGCAACGGTAATCATGCCGGTTTTGGCATAACCCTGTGCGTTGATAAAGGCATTGAGTCCGAGCGCCATCTGGACGAAGAAAGTGCCGCAGACGTAGATTTTCATGTAGTTCCAGGCGTAGAGAATTGTCTTCTCACTGGCGCCGAACATCAGGAGGATCGGGCGCCCAAAGCCAAGAAACAGGGCGGTCAGGACGAGCGAAATGACGGTCAGCATGAAGGTACAGTTGCCGAGTACCTTTTCAGCAGAATCCTTGTCGCCTTTTCCCATCAGGATCGACGCCTGCGGGGCACCGCCCATGGCGGCGAGCGCGGCAAAAGCGGAAATGCACATGATAATCGGCATTGTGACGCCGACGCCGGTCAGGGCGCTGGGACCGATGTCCGGGATATGGCCGATGTACATGCGGTCAACCATGTTATAGAGAACGTTGATGATCTGTGCGGCAATTGCCGGGAGCGCCAGTTTAAAAAGAAGTGACCCGATCGGCGCACTGCCGAGATCAGCTTCACGGGATGATGCTGCGCCTGAATGCGGGCGCGTATTTTCATCATTGGAACGATGAGCGGATTGTATGGACAAAGAGAGACCTCCTTTTCATTTACAGTAAAATATATTATTTGATTTTTTGCCTGATTGTTGGGACAAATAGCCAGAACGCTTTTTTATCCCAACGTGAATCATTGTAACATACCGTCAAAATGATGGCAATGAACAGAATTTCGTAATCACTCCACATTGGCGATTGTGTGTGATAGTTTGTGCACTGTGTTTCAAATCTGCGATATTTATGCATAAGCATATTTGTAAGCCCCCTCTCATAGGTTAGGAGTAGCAGGCTGGGTGTCTGATGTGCATATTTGCATAATCGTGTGAATGTTGCAATTAACATAGCTGTCAGCAGCTGTGGCCCGGCGTGAAAATGTGCTGTCCACATTCTTTTGGGAAATGGAAAGGCGGGCAGCCGGATAGAGGCAGGAGGGGGAAGTTGTGAACGAGAGAACAACCGAGGTGCTGGAACAGTATGAACTGGAAGTGCAGTCGAAGCGCCGTGGAAGAGGCGCGTGGATCTGCGAGACGAGTCAGGGGTTAAAACTCCTCCGGGAATATAAGGGGACCGTCAAACGTCTTGAATTTGAAGAACAAATCATGAATGTTCTGCAAAATCAGAAAACATGCCGGACCGATCAGTATATGCGGAACCGGGAGGGCGAGCTTTTGTCGGTGGCGGAGGATGGAACGCGGTGTGTTGTGAAGGAATGGTTTTCCGGGCGCGAGTGCAGTGTGCAGAGCGAGGCGGAGGTAGTCCGGGCGGTCGGGCAGATCGCGAAACTGCACCGGACATTGCGCGGCATTGCGATCGATGAGTCGTGGAATCTGGGGTCAATTCTCACGCGTCCGGCGGTGGCGGAGATGGAGCGCCACAACCGGGAACTTGTCCGTACGCGGAATTATATCCGGAAAAAACGGCGTAAATCGGATTTTGAGAGGGCAGTCAGCGGAAGCTTTGCCATCTTTTATGAGCAGGCGCAGGAAGCAGCAGGCGGGCTGAAAGCGCAGATCGAGCGGAACGGCGAGCCGGAAAACTACCTGTGTCACGGGGATCTGAACCAGCACCATATTTTATTGGCAGAAGAAAATGAGATGGCGGTAATTGAATTTAACCGGATGCACCGGGGCGTCCAGGTCGAAGACCTGTATCATTTTACGCGCAAAATATTGGAAAAGCATGGCTGGGATTTGCGTCTGGGGATGCGGCTGCTGGAGACGTATGATCGTATTCTGCCGTTGAATGCACAGGAGCGGACATACCTCTATTACCTGTTTTTATATCCGGAAAAATACTGGAAACAGTTAAATTTTTATTATAATGCAGGCAAGGCGTGGATTCCAGTCCGCAGCATCGAAAAACTGCAGAAGCTGGAAGAACAGCAGACGGCGCGGAACCTCTTTCTTGAGGCAATCCGATAAGAAATGTTGATTTACATATGCATATAAATTCTTTGGTTAAGCGTATTCGATATATCATGGAGAAACTTTGAAAAACGAAAAAATAAAGACAAAGAATAGTAACCGAAATTCTCTTTATTTTTCAGAATAATTATACTATAATGGAGAAAAAGAAAGTCATCCTAGAAGAAAGCAGGGGGTAAGTGAATCATGAAGGATTACATGACGATTTACAAAGAATGGCTGGAAAATCCATACTTTGACGAGGCAACGAAAGAGGAATTGCGCGCCATTGAGGGCGATGAAAATGAGATTAAAGAGCGTTTCTATATGGATTTGGAGTTTGGTACGGCAGGACTGCGCGGCATCATCGGTGCAGGTATTAACCGGATGAATATCTACACCGTCCGCCGTGCGACCCAGGGACTGGCAAATTACATCATCAAGCAGGGCGGCGCGGCAAAAGGCGTGGCGATCGCATTTGACTCCCGTCATATGTCCCCGGAATTTGCCGAGGAAGCAGCGCTGACACTGGCGGCAAATGGCATCAAGGCGTACCGGTTCGAGACGCTGCGCCCGACGCCGGAGCTTTCCTTTGCAGTCCGCGAGCTTGGCTGCATCGCCGGCATCAACATCACTGCCAGCCACAACCCGCCGGAGTACAACGGCTACAAGGTTTACTGGGAGGACGGCGCACAGTTTACACCGCCGCATGACAAGGGTGTGACTGAGGAAGTTATGGCGATCACCGATCTTTCCACCGTTAAGACGATGGGAGTACAAGAGGCAAAGGCAAAAGGACTCTACGAGATCATCGGTGCAGCGATCGACGACAAATATATTGCACAGGTCAAGGCACAGGTAGTCAATCAGGGCGCGATTGACCGCATGCAGGATCAGATCACGATCGTGTATACACCGCTTCACGGCACGGGCAATATCCCGGCACGCCGTGTGATGAAAGAGCTTGGATTTACCCATGTATATGTGGTTCCGCAGCAGGAGCTTCCAGACGGCGATTTCCCGACCGTCAGCTATCCGAACCCGGAGGCAAAGGAAGCATTTGAATTGGGACTGGCTCTGGCAAAAGAGAAAAATGCAGACCTCGTTCTGGCAACCGATCCGGATGCCGATCGTCTGGGCGTGTATGTCAAAGATACCAAGTCCGGCGAATACATTCCGCTGACCGGCAATATGTCCGGCTCCCTGCTCTGCGAGTATGTGCTCAGCCAGAAACAGGCGAGCGGCAAGATTCCGGCAGATGGACAGGTTGTTAAATCCATCGTTACGACGAATCTGGTAGATGCAGTTGCGAAGAATTACGGCGCAGAGCTCATCGAGGTTCTGACCGGATTTAAGTGGATCGGCAAACAGGTTCTCAAAAATGAGCAGGAAGGCAAAGGAACCTATCTGTTTGGCATGGAAGAGAGCTATGGCTGCCTGATCGGTACATACGCACGCGATAAAGATGCCATTTCCGCAACCGCAGCACTCTGCGAGGCGGCTGCTTATTACAAGGAAAAAGGCATGACGCTGTGGGATGCGATGGTCGAGATGTACGAGAAATACGGCTATTATAAAGATGAAGTGAAGTCCATCGGCTTAAAGGGCATCGAGGGACTGGCAAAAATTCAGGAGATCATGGAATATTTCCGCGCCCACACACCGTCCGATTTTGCCGGACATAAAGTGCTGGCTGTCCGCGATTACAAGGCAGATACCGTCAAGGATCTGGCAACCGGCGAGGTAAAACCGACCGGACTTCCATCCTCCAATGTTCTCTACTACGAACTGGAAGACAACGCATGGCTCTGCGTCCGCCCGTCTGGAACCGAGCCGAAGATCAAGTTCTACTACGGCGTGAAAGGTACCTCCCTGGAAGACGCGGCAGCGAAATCAGAGAAGGTAGGCGAGTCTGTGATGACGATTGTCAATGGACTGCTGTAGAAAAATAAAAAGAAGATATGAAATAAGTTCCTAAAAGAAATAGGACCATTCGTTCATGCGAAAGGTCCTATTTTTGTGCTATTTTGTTCTTTTAATTCTTTCAACGCCGCTGCAAATTTCGACGAAACCGCAGTAGGATTTCCTCTCAGCAGCCCGCGGCGGTAGAAGGCATGGAGCTTTTTAGCCGGGCGCAGGGACTGGCGGCGGTGTTTGAGTTCTTCTAACCGGGTGCTCAGGCGGGTGAGGCGGTTGTCGAAGGCGATGCGGGCATCGACTTCGGTGCGGACTTCGGCAATGCGCTCGTTGACGCGCTGTTTGGCAGCTTCGATGCGTTCTGCGTTTTCTGCTTTGGCAGCTTCGATGCGGGAGGTGGTTTCTTCTCGAACATCGGACAGGCGTTTTTCGGCGAGTGCCTTGGTCTCAGCCAGGCGCTCTTTGTGTTCGGTGGCAGCCGCCTGCAGCTGTCTGGCAGTCTCGGCGCGTGCGGTTGCCAGGCGTTCTTCGGCGTCACTGCGGACGGCGGCAAGTCTGCGGGCGGCTTCTGCCTGGGCGGCTGCCAGTTTTTCGGCTGTTTCTTCACGGGTCAGGGCGCCGCGCTCAATGGCTTCCTCACGCAGCAGCTCGATCTTGGACTGGAGCTCTTCGATATCGGCTTTGAGCTTCGTCATAGCTTCCAGCGTATGACCCAGAGCCAGGGCTGCCTTGATGGATTCGTAAGCATCGGCGGTGAAAAGAACGCTGATGACGAAATCGCAGATGAGCAGGATAACCGGAGGAACCGCAAGCACAGTGCGGGCGATCGGATCATGGATGACATCGGTCATAAAGATGGTTAAAAATCCCCACGCGATCGAGGAACTCAGGCAGATATAGCCGTGCAGCTGGAACGGCTGGCTGCTGTAATCCCAGTAGCGGACCTTGAATAGGCGTTCCATGACGGCGCCGGTGACATATTCAAGCGCCGTGGCGGCGATAAAACCGGAAATATAGACGAGCGGCAGGCTGTCCCGCACCGGCAGGGACACCCAGAGCATCATCACCGCGCCGGAACCGTAGAGCGGCAGCATCGGAAGCCGCAGAAATCCGCGGTTGACGAGCCGTTTCTGTTTCAGGGAAACATAAGTCGATTCGAAAATCCACCCTAAAAAGCAGTATACATAGAAAAAAGCTAGCCATTGGTACCAGGTATAGGTATACATAAAACCTCCTTTAGAAAATCAAGTCATTTTCTCATTGGTTGAAAAACGTATCTAAAATGAAGTTGTTTCTTATCTTACTATATAAATCTAGAAAAGTTCAAGGCATCTGGGTAAAAAAAGATAATTCCAAAATCTCCGCTTGCCACAAAAGCACGCTTCGTGTACAATAAATCGAAGTCGGCTTTGCCACAGACAGCAGGCAGACGTACAGAAAGCAAATCTTATATGAAGTGGAGTTGTTTTCCAGGATAAAATTTGCAGAAAAACAAAGAACAATTCAACAAATACAAACAATTTACAATAAAAAGAAAAATAGGAGAGGTACACACGTGAGTATACTGAATGTAGAACATTTAAGCCACGGTTTTGGTGACCGGGCGATTTTTCAGGATGTTTCGTTCCGCCTGTTAAAGGGTGAGCACATCGGTCTGATCGGTGCGAACGGCGAGGGTAAATCGACGTTTATGAATATTATTACCGGGCATATGCAGCCGGACGAGGGAAAAGTAGAGTGGTCAAAGCGGGTGCGCGTCGGCTATCTGGATCAGCACACGGTGCTGGAAAAAGGCATGACGATCCGCGAGGTTTTGAAGAGCGCATTTTCCTTCCTGTTTGAGCTGGAAGTGCAGATGAATGAAATCTGCGACCATCTGGGCGAGGCATCGGAGGATGAGATGAACGTGATGATGGAAGAGCTGGGAACGATCCAGGATCTTCTGATGAGCCACGATTTTTATTCCATCGATGCGAAGGTGGAGGAAGTCGGACGTGCGCTGGGGCTGACCGACATCGGTCTGGACCGCGATGTAACGGATTTGAGCGGCGGACAGAGAACGAAGGTACTGCTCGGGAAATTGCTTCTGGAAAAGCCAGATATCTTGTTGCTGGACGAGCCGACGAACTATCTGGATGTGCAGCACATCGAGTGGCTGAAACGGTATTTGCAGGAATATGAAAATGCGTTCATCCTGATTTCACACGATGTTCCGTTCTTAAATAGCGTAGTAAATATCATTTATCATATGGAAAATCAGCGGCTTGACCGCTATGTGGGCGATTACGACAAGTTTCTCGAGGTGCACGAGGCGAAGAAAGCGCAGCTCGAGGCAGCGTATAAGCGTCAGCAGCAGGAGATCGCGCAGCTGCAGGATTTTGTGGCACGCAATAAAGCGCGTGTTTCCACGCGAAATATGGCGATGTCCCGCCAGAAAAAGTTGGATAAAATGGATGTGATCGAACTGGCGAAGGAAAAACCGAAGCCAGAGTTCAACTTCCTGGAGGCGAGAGCCTCCGGAAAATGTATTTTTGAGACGGAGGATCTGGTGATCGGTTACGACGAGCCACTCTCCCGTCCGCTGAACCTCTATATGGAGCGCGGCGAGAAGATTGCGATGGTCGGTGCCAACGGAATTGGAAAGACGACGCTTTTAAAGAGTATTTTAGGTTTGATTCCAGCAGTGTCCGGCAAGGTGACGCTGGGCGATTATCTCTCCATCGGCTATTTCGAACAGGAGATGGCGCCGGGCAATACGACGACCTGCATCGATGAGATCTGGAAAGAATTTCCGTCCTACACCCAGTACCAGGTGCGTTCCGCACTGGCAAAATGCGGTCTGACGACCCAGCACATCGAGAGCCAGGTGCGCGTGCTCAGCGGTGGCGAGCAGGCAAAAGTGCGCCTGTGTAAGCTGATCAACCGCGAGACGAACCTTCTGCTTCTCGACGAGCCGACGAACCACCTGGACGTTGAGGCGAAGGAGGAGTTAAAGCGTGCGCTGGCGGCGTACAAAGGAAATATCCTTCTGATCTGCCATGAACCGGATTTCTATGAGGGATTCGCAACGAAGGTCTGGGACTGCAGTGAGTGGAGTCTGAAAATATAAGAAAAAAATGTTTTTCAGCGTACCCCAACATTCAGTATAGAGCCCTTTTTCTAAGGTGTCTGGCACTGACAAAAAACAGGAACGCCATCGGCTGAGAGTCCGACGGCATTCCTGTTTTTCTTAAATTGGGAATGGTAGGTATATATAAAAAAGAAATTGGCTTAGGGGGGCCGGACGATTTGTATCGTCCGGTATGAGTATGAAAAAGCTTTTTTATTTCAAGTAACACTTGAAACAAAGGCCTGTTACCCTTTCGGATAACATACTTGTATTATAGGAGAAACTTGTGACTAAAATATGTCCCTTTCATAAAAAAAATATAAAGTCCATAAAAAAATAAAAACCTCTTTCAAAAGAATCGAAAGTTGTATATAATAGTAAGTGGTATAGTCCGCTCTAAAACAATGCGCGGGCTGGATGGCAGCGAAAAAAGCTGAAATAAAGAAGATAAAATACAATGAAACTCATAGATTTATGTACTCAAGAGTGCATATTTAGAGCAGGAGGAAAACAACTATGTTGATGTCCAATGATATTGGTATCGATCTGGGTACAGCCAGCATCCTTGTATATATCAAGGGAAAAGGTGTCGTACTGAAAGAGCCGTCCGTAGTGGCGATCGATCGGGATACGAATAAGATCATGGCGATCGGCGAGGAAGCCCGCCTGATGATCGGCAGAACCCCTGGCAATATCGTAGCGGTCCGTCCGTTGCGCCAGGGGGTTATTTCAGATTATACAGTGACAGAGAAGATGATGAAATATTTCATCAACAAGGCAGTCGGCAAGAAGACACTCCGCAAGCCGCGTATCAGCGTCTGCATCCCGAGCGGTGCGACCGAGGTAGAGCGCAAGGCGGTTGAGGATGCGACTTACCAGGCTGGCGCACGCGAGGTTTCGATCATCGAGGAGCCGGTAGCAGCTGCGATCGGCGCTGGTATCGATATTTCCAAGGCGTGCGGCAACATGATCGTAGATATTGGTGGTGGTACGGCAGATATCGCCGTTATTTCTCTGGGCGGTACCGTAGTCAGCACTTCTATTAAAGTGGCTGGTGATGACTTCGACGAGGCACTGGTCCGTTACATGAGAAAGAAACACAATCTTTTGATCGGTGAGAGAACCGCTGAGGAGATTAAGATAAATATCGGTGCGGCATACCGCCGTCCGGAGGTAATCACGATGGAAGTGCGCGGACGAAATCTGGTTACCGGACTTCCGAAGACGATCGTTGTCACATCCGACGAGACGCTGGAAGCGCTGCGCGAGCCGGCACTCCAGATCGTAGATGCCGTTCACAACGTACTCGAGCGGACGCCGCCGGAATTGGCAGCCGACATTTTTGACCGTGGTATCGTACTGACAGGCGGCGGCGCACTGTTAAGCGGTCTGGATGCCCTGATCGAGGAGAAAACTGGCATTTCCACGATGATCGCAGAGGATCCGCTGACCGCAGTTGCGATCGGAACTGGTAAGTTTATCGAGTTTGCACACGGCGAGAAGAAAAACTACGATTAAAGAGAACCGCCGGAAGGCGGATAGCATAAAAATATGGCAGCAGTTAAAGGATATATTGAAAAAATAAAATACCGCAATGAGGACAATGGCTATACGGTTCTCTCTATCAGCGGCTTGGACGACGGGGAGGAATATGTGCTGGTTGGCACTTTTTCCTACATCGCAGAGGGCGAGATGATCGAGGCGAGCGGGCGTATGACCGAGCATCCGATTTACGGGGAACAGATGGCGGTGGAAAGCTATGAGCTGAAAGCGCCTGAGGATACTGTTTCCATGGAACGATATTTAGGCTCCGGCGCCATCAAAGGCGTCGGGGCTGCTTTAGCTTCCAGGATTGTTAAAAAATTTAAGGCGGATACATTCCGCATCATGGAAGAAGAGCCGGAACGCCTCGCGGAGGTCAAGGGAATCAGTGAAAAAATGGCGATGTCCATCGGTGAACAGGTCGAGGAAAAGCGCGATATGCGCCAGGCGATGATGTTTCTGCAAAATTATGGCATTTCCATCAATCTGGCGGTTAAAATCTACCAGGAATACGGTCCGGCAATGTACACGATTCTCCAGAACAATCCGTATAAGCTGGCGGACGATATTCCGGGCGTCGGTTTTAAGATGGCAGACGAGATCGCGGCGAAGATAGGAATCGTGGCAGATTCGGATTTCCGCATCAAGAGCGGCATCCTGTATACACTCTATCAGGCGACGGCGAACGGGCACACATACCTGCCGGAGGACGAGCTGGCGGATCGGGCGGCAAAGCTTCTACAGGTTGAGATTTCCGAGATTGACAAGCATCTGATGGATATGCAGATGGATAAACGGCTGGTGATCCGGGAGAGGAAACAGCAGAAAACAGCAGAAATGGATGTTTTTGTTCAGGCGGAATCGGCAGTGTCGGGGCAGATGCAGCCGCAGCCAGATGTTTTGGGTGAACCGAATGCATCAAATGTATCAAATATAGCAAACGCCCCGGAACGCGCCGTTTATGCATCACACTACTATTATACCGAGCTAAACACCGCCCGCATGCTGCACGACTTAAACATCACTGGTTCCGAATCGGAAGAACAGATTCGGAAAAGTCTGGCAGCCATCCAGAAAGAGGAACAGATCGAGCTGGATGAACTGCAGATCCGCGCGGTGATTGAGGCGGTCAACTGCGGACTTTTGGTAATCACGGGCGGTCCGGGTACCGGAAAAACGACGACGATCAACACGATCATCCGGTATTTTGAAAAGGGCGACATGGATATCCTGCTGGCAGCTCCGACCGGACGCGCAGCAAAAAGGATGACCGAGGCGACAGGCTATGAGGCGAAGACGATTCACCGCCTGTTAGAGCTGACGGGAATGCCAGAGGAGGATGAGAAGAGCCGGACGACTTCGATGCACTTTGAGCGGAACGAGGACAATCCGCTGGAAGCTGATGTCATCATTATCGATGAAATGTCGATGGTGGATATCAATCTGATGCATTCACTGCTCCGGGCGGTCAATGTCGGCACACGTCTGATTCTGGTAGGTGATGTGGATCAGCTTCCGAGTGTCGGACCGGGCAATGTCCTGCGTGATATCATCGAGTCAGAGTGTTTCCATGTGGTAAAGCTAACCCGGATTTTCCGGCAGGCGGCGCAGAGCGATATTATCGTCAACGCCCACCGCATCAATGCCGGAGAGCGCATTCCGAACGGAAAGTCAAGCAGGGATTTCCTCTTTATAAAGCGTGATGATCCGAATGCGATCATCAATGCAATGATCACGCTGGTACGTGAAAAACTGCCGAATTACGTCCATGCCGATTTGTTTGAGGTACAGGTCATGACGCCGATGCGGAAGGGAGTGCTGGGATCGATACGGTTAAATTCCATTTTGCAGGAATTTTTAAATCCGCCATCGGCAGAAAAGGCGGAAAAAGAGTATGGCGAGACGACGTTTCGTGTGGGCGACAAGGTCATGCAGATCAAGAACAATTACCAGATTGAGTGGACCTCCTACAACCGCAGCGGCATCCCGGTGGACAAGGGAGCCGGCGTGTTCAACGGGGATCTTGGGCGCATCCGCGAGATCAATACCTTTGCGGAGCTGGTAACCGTGGAGTATGATGAGGGAAAACGTGTCGAGTACAGCTTCAAGCAGCTGGAGGAGCTGGAATTGGCATATGCGATCACGATCCACAAGTCGCAGGGAAGCGAGTATCCGGCGGTCGTGATTCCGGTCTGGAGCGGACCGCAGATGCTGATGACGCGGAATCTGATTTACACGGCGGTTACAAGGGCAAGAGCCTGTGTCTGCCTGGTCGGTGTCCCGTATGTGTTTCAGCAGATGGTGGACAATGCGATGGAACAGAAGCGCTATTCGGGACTGCGCGACCGCATTGAAGAAATTATGGAGACATTGTGATAAAAAATATAAAATGGAATCAATTCCCCCGCGCCGCTCTGGATGCGCTATATCCAAGGCGCTGCCCGGTCTGCGGGGAGATCGTGACGCCGAAGGGCGGGCTTATCTGTTCTTCGTGTCTTTTGAGGCTTTCGCCTGTCAAATCGCCGGTTTGTCAGAAATGTGGAAAAGAAGTTTGGAGTGAAGAAATCGAATATTGTCCAGACTGTGTGAAACACCGCCGGTCATTTGCGCGTGGGATGGCACTCTTTAACTATACGGAGGAAGCTGCGCGCTCGATGGCAGCGGTTAAATATAAAAATAAGAGGGAATATCTCGATTTTTATGCCGAAGCTGCAGCGGAAAAGCTGAGGCAGCATGAAAATCGGGAGGAGTGGCAGTTTGATGGTCTGGTTCCCGTTCCGGTCCACCCGGCGCGGAAACGGAAACGCGGTTTCAATCAGGCGGAGGTTCTGGCAAAGCGGATGGGCGAGCGGCTGGAAATGCCGGTGTACCCGGAATTTTTATATCGGATACGAAATACAGAACCCCTGAAAGAGCTGAATCCAGATGAACGGCTCCGGAATTTACAGCAGGCGTTTCAGGCAGATGCGGAGGCAATCCGGGCAAGTGGTGTGCAAAACGTGCTTCTCGTGGATGATATTTATACGACTGGAAGCACGGCGGAAGCGTGTACCCGGGCGCTTCTGTCTGCGGGGATCGAAAAAGTCTGTTTTTTTGCCGTTTGTATTGGACAAGGACGCTAAAGTGGGATATGATAGAGAAGATAGGCAGAGGAAAGCCTTATAAGTGGAAATACTCCGGCATTTCTGGATGAAAAGAATAGTAGAAAGCATTTGAATCTAAAAGTTTGCGGGAGAGGCAAAAGGAGGTTCAGGAGACGGAAGGAATGCGGGGGGAGATTTCAAGTAAGAAAGAAAAGGAGTAAAAAGAATGCAGGAATTTGAATATCGCCTGGAAAAGGAAGATTATAAAAACTGGATTCACTGGAACGTGCTTAAGCATGAGTCCAAGAAAATGAAGATGGTGTCGGCACTCTTATATGTCGCATTTTTAGCTCTCTTTCTGGGAAAAAATGTGATGCAGGCAAAGGGCAATCTGGTTCTTCTTGTACCGTCCATCGTGATAGCGGTGCTGGTCGGCATCGGCATGTTTTACATGATTTCAAACCAGAACCAGGAGCGGATGATCTGGAAACGGAGCGGACTTAAAAATTTGGAAAAGACGGGCAATTTCCCAGTCGTACATCTGACGCTGGATGAGAAGACACTGACCATGACGGTTGCGGCACAGGAGATGACCAAGACTTACAGCTACAGCGACATTGAGCAGATGGTTGAGATTGAGCGGATGTATCTGCTTGAGACGAACGAGAAAACCTGGCAGTTTATCGCCAAGTCGGCATTTTCCAGCGAGGAAGAGCAAAAGCGGTTTGAGACATTCATGAATGAAAAGCTTGCGGATGCCAAGGAAAACCCGGAAGAATATCCATCCGTGACAAAAAATCCGGAAAATGCGGAGAACCAGGAGGGCGGCGCCCTGCATCAGAACGCCGCGCTTGAGGATGATGTTGTGGAAGCTGATGAGCCGGAGATCACCCGCGTGGATACAAGCCATATGGGTAAGATTGGAAAAATGGCGCATTTTATCGGAAGCCAGGCGGCAGATGAGGAAGAAACCGATGAGCCTGAAAAGGCGGAGCCGGATACCACAGACAGTCATGAAAATGTGGAAGAAAAGACAGATGCTGTAAACGAGGAGAAAATGGACGAGTAAACCTTTCTGATTGTTTTATAGCATCTGAAATACGAGGCGCGGGCAGAATCTGGTTCTAGCCTGCACTAAGTGAAAACGATATCTATAATATAAAAGAGGCGGCGAATGTCGGCAAGTTATTGCTTGACGCGCCGCTTCTTTTATGATATAGTAGACGGGCGAATGGAAGAACATAGGTCTTTTTTTTATGCTCAAAAACCAGATTTCCGGTTGGAGAGTGGAAAGATCGCATACTAAGAAAAATGGAGGTGGAAGTTGTGCGTACAAGAATTACACTGGCATGCACAGAATGCAAGCAGCGCAATTACAACATGACCAAGGATAAGAAAACTCATCCGGACAGAATGGAAACCAAAAAGTACTGCAGATTCTGTAAGACACACACGTTACACAAAGAGACGAAGTAAGAGTAACTGGTTGGTTCTGCGCGATCGGGCATCTGCCTGAGCGCTTTGGAGGACAAAAATGGGTGATACAGAAAATACCAAAAAAGCTCCTAAAAAGAGTTTCTGGAAAGGTCTAAAAGCTGAGTACAAAAGGATCATCTGGCCTGACAAAGAGACAGTTACGAAGCAGACTGGAGCGGTCATCGCCGTTTCCGTTGCGCTGGGACTTATCATTGCGGCTCTTGACACGGCAATCGTGTTTGGACTGCACTTCGTTATGTAAAGGCAAAGGTGAGAAATATGGCAGAAGCAAATTGGTATGTAGTGCATACTTATTCCGGCTATGAAAACAAAGTAAAGGTTGACATCGAAAAGACGATCGAGAACCGGAACCTTCAGGATCAGATCTTAGAGGTTTCCGTGCCGATGCAGGAAGTTATCGAAGTCAAGAATGGAGCCAATAAACAGGTTGCCAAGAAGATGTTTCCCGGATACGTACTGATCAACATGGTTATGAATGATGATACCTGGTACGTAGTACGCAACACCCGCGGAGTGACCGGGTTTGTTGGTCCGGGCTCCAAACCGGTTCCTTTGACGGAAGAGGAGATGGCCGGTCTCGGATTTAAGGAAACCGGCGTTGTCGTTGACTTTGAGGTCGGCGACACGGTTGTTGTAACGACAGGGGCATGGAAAGATACCGTTGGTGTTATCGAGTCCATCAACGAGGAAAGACAGACCCTGACGATTCGTGTAGAACTGTTTGGCCGTGAGACACCGGTTGAACTGAACTTCACAGAGATCAAGAAGATGATGTAAAGAGGTTCATTTATGAGCCTGTGGGAGGGAAATCCCCGCAATTACCACAATTTATAGGAGGTGCCAACAATGGCAAAGAAAGTTACAGGATATATTAAATTACAGATTCCTGCTGGAAAGGCTACACCAGCTCCGCCAGTAGGTCCGGCTCTTGGACAGCACGGTGTAAACATCGTACAGTTCACGAAAGAGTTCAACGCTAAGACAGCAGACCAGGGCGATATGATCATCCCGGTTGTTATTACTGTATATGCTGACAGAAGCTTCAGCTTCATCACAAAGACTCCGCCGGCTGCCGTTTTGTTAAAGAAAGCTTGCAAGATTAAATCCGGTTCCGCTACACCGAACAAGACTAAGGTAGCTAGCATCTCGAAAGAGGATCTGCAGAAGATCGCAGAATTAAAGATGCCTGACTTAAATGCAGCAAGCCTTGAAGCTGCTATGAGCATGATCGCTGGTACAGCAAGAAGTATGGGTATCACAGTTGCCGAGTAATTTTCGGGATGTTTATCAGTAACGTGGGAGGGAATTCCCCGACAATACCACTAGGAGGTTTTTTATAATGAAAAGAGGAAAAAGATACGTAGAGGCTGCTAAATTAGTAGATCGCGCAAGCCTTTATGAAGCTGCAGATGCCATCTCCATCGTGAAGAAGGCTGCAGGTGCTAAATTCGATGAAACCGTAGAACTTCATATCAGAACTGGTTGTGACGGCCGTCATGCTGATCAGCAGATCCGTGGTGCAGTTGTACTGCCGCACGGAACTGGTAAGACCGTTCGTATCCTTGTATTTGCTAAGGGACCGAAGGCAGAAGAGGCTCAGGCTGCAGGCGCAGATTTCGTAGGCGCTGAGGAGCTGATCCCGAAGATCCAGAACGAGGGATGGTTAGACTTCGACGTAGTAGTAGCTACTCCGGACATGATGGGCGTTGTAGGACGTCTTGGTCGTGTACTTGGACCGAAGGGCTTAATGCCGAACCCGAAGGCTGGTACTGTTACTATGGATGTAACCAAAGCTATCAATGATATCAAAGCCGGTAAGATCGAGTACAGACTTGATAAGACTAACATTATCCACGTGCCAGTAGGTAAAGCTTCCTTCACAGAGGAGCAGTTAGCGGACAACTTCCAGACGCTTATTGACGCTATCCTGAAGGCAAAACCAGCTACCTTAAAGGGCGCTTACTTAAAGAGTGTAACCATGACTTCTACCATGGGCCCGGGCGTTAAGCTGAACGTAGGTAAGCTGATTGGCTAATCAGAAGACGTTATAGAATCAAGAGGATGAGGGACTTTTGGGTCTTTCGTCCTCTTTTTTTCGATTGTCGAAAAAATATAAATAAAGTCAAAAAAACAGTTGACTTTATACTTTAGTAGTGATAAAATATGCTCTGTTGCCGCTGAGAAAGCGGAAACGAAAATTAAAGAGTCAAGACGCACAGGTGATTGTGAAAACTTTCAAAAAGAAAGTGAAAAAGTCCTTGACAAAAATGAATATCCATTATATAATGGTTAAGCACATTTTTGGAGAGATATCGAAGCGGTCATAACGAGGCGGTCTTGAAAACCGTTTGTCCGAAAGGGCGCGTGGGTTCGAATCCCACTCTCTCCGTTTCAAAAACGGTTATTAATTTCATAAGATATGAAAATCAACCTGCAGAAGTACCCAAGAGGTTGAAGGGGCTCCCCTGGAAAGGGAGTAGGTCGTTAGTAGCGGCGCGAGGGTTCAAATCCCTCCTTCTGCGTTCGATGCGAAAGCATCAGGAACCTTGAAAACTGAACAGTATGTAAAACCCTGAAAATTCTAAGAACAAAGGCTTTTG
>NZ_QUFH01000017.1:0-49619 GCF_003478415.1 Clostridium sp. AF27-5AA | reverse complement strand
TTTGATTCCAGTCAAAATTCGCTTGGCTAATTTTAACCGTTATTACTGTTGTTTTGGTTTTGTTCTGAATGTTCTCTTGAACTTCAAGGCTTAACCAAAAGCCTTTGTTCTTAGAATTTTCAGGGTTTTACATACTGTTCAGTTTTCAAGGTTCTTTGTTGTTGTCTCATTGACAGCTCATTTATATTACCACAAGCAGTTATCTTTGTCAACAACTTTTTTTATTTTATTTTTCGCAACTGAGCTTTCGCTCAACAGCTTGGATATCATATCATAGGCAGTTGTCGTTGTCAACTATTTTTTCTTAATTTTCAAAACATTTTCGCAAATAAGAAAACCTGTGATATTCGATTTTCCCTGCATATGCAGACCAACGTCAAAACACGTTAGAGTTAGAGTTTACCATTTCAGCATTAACTTGTCAAGCGATTTTCACTTGTTTTTTCGCTGACATATTCCATACAGAATCATTGCGCATCCTCGCGGAGCGTTTATCTCAGCCGAAGACCCAACTCCCACTGAGACAAATTTGCTATTACTCGCCACCTAAAGAGGTGGGAGTCTTCTCGACTGAAATAAAAAATTTGGCACACCTAACTCATCACTAAGCAGCGAGAATGCGGTGTGCCGTTTTTCAATATCACAGTTTTTCTCTATACGCTTTTAAATAATCCGTTTCACAACACCCATCAGGATGCTTCCAAGCATATTGTGGTCATACAGCCAGGTCAGCCAGATATTGCTTTCTATCTGGTTCAGGAAAAGTTCACCAATCGCCGTTGCCGAGAACAGTGTAATAAGCAGTGCTGCAATCCAGACGAAAAAGATCCCTTCCGCGCCCCCCAACACGGCACCTGCCAGACGGTTCAGCCCCGATATGATCGGCAGCCGGGAGACCACATTGAGCGATACGGACAGAACACGCAGTCCGCCGAACACGGCTGCAAACAGCAGAAAAAAACTTATAATATTGATCAGGCTGTTTGCCAGATAACGGCTGACGTAGTGGGTAAAGCTGCTTACACCCAGCGCCTCGTAAACTTCGCTGTTATTATTCTCCAGAAGCGCATCCTTTAACTGTTCCGGAAGCTCCATTTCTTCAATAATACTGCGCTGTACGGATGGCGGCGCCGCGTCAGCTGCCTCATTTTCCGCCTCATCGTCCTTTTGGATAAATTTCGTCACGCTGTCCTCCACCGCCTGATAGACCACCTCATTGCTGCGAAGCAGATTCGCGACAGACGGCGCACCAAAATGAACCACCCCCAGCGACAGCACCAGGGAAACGGCCGAGACTGCCAGGCGGACAAATCCGCGGTAATGCCCGTACAGTACCATGGAAACCAGATAGACTGCCACCACCACAAACAGCCAGTTTTCTTTTATATAAGCACCCATTGTCTGATCGCCTCCGCTACGCCCTCTTCCCGGTTCGAAGCGGCAATCCGGTCTGCGCGTTCCTTTAAAAATGGGGCGCCATTTTCCATCGCTACGCCGATTCCTGCTGCCTCCAGCATGGGCCAGTCGTTTTCGCCGTCTCCAAATGCCATCGTCTCCTCCGCTTCAATTCCCAGATACTGACAGAGATTCCGCAGCCCGCTCCCCTTTGTGATGCCCGCCGCGTTGAGTTCCAGATTCCACGGAAGCGAGGAGGTCACCAGAACCTCCGGCATCGCTTCCAGCTTTGCCCGGACTGCCTGCTTGCTCTCCCGGTCCTTAAAATTTAAATTCATCTTCTGCACCGGGCATTTTTTCTCCCGCAGATACTCCACCATGTCAGTAACTGCCCGGCGCGTCGCCCGGATATAGGCGCATTCACGTTCCGATATCCCGTATTCTTCCAGCTGTGCCAGCAATCGCGTCTCGCTGACGCCGCCCTCCGATACATACATATCGTAAATAACCGGATGCCGGCGCAGCACCTCAATCACCCGGATCGTCTTTTCCCAGCTCAGGCAGCTTTCCGACACCCAGGTATTTTTTCCGAAATCCCGGACGACCGCCCCATTTGTAAATATGCCATAGTGGACGCCCGGCAGGCTCAAAACCTCCTCTGGCACTGCCGGGAGCGCGCGCCCGGTCGCCGGAACAATCTCAATCCCCCGCTGCGCGCACAGTTCCATCACCTGTCTTGTTTTTTCCGACACGTGCATTTTTTCATTTAACAGTGTCCCATCTAAATCGAGGGCTATTAACCGTGTTCCCATCTTTCTCTCCCGTATCTCTTTTTACTGTCCACTACCAGAAAACGCTGCCGGGAAGCATTCCCCCGCAGCGCTCTCTTTTATTAATTGGTTTTAATTTTAAAATTTCTCGAATTGTTTTAATTAATCAAAGAAATGCTTCTCTTTCAGAATCAGAAGTCCATCCTTATCATATTTCGATGAGAACAGTCCGCTGAAGGATTTCTTCTCCGCCTTATCTGCAGCTTCCTCGATCAAATCTTCGGCACTTGTCTTGGTAAGCGGTTCTCCGTCCTCCTCCATCATCTCAGCGCGCTCGTACAGAGCCAGCATGCTCTTTCCTGAAATACTGCAGTCGATCTCCGATGCATATTTGCAGGCATACTGAACAAACTCCTCAACATCCATATCGCCGGACTTTTTGGACGGTTTCTCTTCCGGCTCATCCTCTGGATAATTGGAATACTCGTCGTCCTCGCGTTCGTCTTTATAGCTGTCTTTGTAATCGTCCTTATAATCATCACGATAGCCGCCACGCGCATAATCATCCTCCGGCTCATACTCGTCCTTCTCGTAGTGATCTTCTTCGTCTTCATACTCTGGCTCGCCATCGCGTCTTGCCTCTTCCTGACGGCGCAGTTCTTCTCTCTGCTGCTCTGCCAGACGGCGATCTTCCTCCGCTTTACGCGCTTCTTCTGCCTCTTTGGCTGCCAGTGCCTGTGCTTCTGCCTTGGCGCGCTCTTCTTCCTCACGGCGGGCTGCTGCTTCCTGCTGTCTGCGTTTTTCCTCTGCCTCTTTTTCTGCCTGACGGCGGATCTCCGCTTCACGCTCTGCCTGGCGTTTTCTGGCTGCTTCTGCTTCCTGCTGCGCCTGCTGGCGTTTCAGCTCTTCCTCGCGCGCCTGTGCCAGCTTCGCTGCATCGTCTTTCTGGTTTTCACAGCCGATATACTGGAAACGCTCTGCTAATGCCGGATATGCGCGGTGCATCTGCTCTAAACGTGCCTGCGTATCAATCAGAACAACGACCATGCCGGTTTCATCCTGTGTCATCAGTTCTTCCAGCTCTTCCACCGTCAAATCGTCCAGATCAGCTGCATGCTCGACCACCAGATCCTTGCCTGCCAGGCGCTCCGTCACCGATGCGATGCCGCGATGGGAAAGGTTTGCACCGCTGATCTTGGCAACCGGATGCTTGGTTCCCAGCTCGCGGTGAATCTTTTTCAGAGAATCAAGTGCCATCGCAAGACCGGCTGCCGGATCTTCCGCCTCGATCATCAGATGATTTGATTCCTTGATCTCCTCTTCTTCCTCTTCCGGTTCGAAATCCCAGTCTTCCACTATGGTTTCCTCTTCCTCTTCAAATTCATGAATCGGAGCTTCCTCGCTCTTTTCCTCTGCCTCTGCCGGCTCTAGGTCGCGGAGATTCCTGAAAACACGTGTCTCCCCTTCGGATGCGCCCTCTTCCTCATCGTAAGGCTTGATCTTGGACACTTCTTTTGCCAGCGCTTCTTCCGCCTGTGCTTCATGAAGGCTTGCTACTACATCCTCGTCCAGCGCAGCCTTTTCTACTTTCTCGTCCGCCGGTTTTGTCTCAGCTTTCGGTTTTCCAGCCTTCTCTTCTGGCTCTGCCTGCTCCGGCTGTCCCTCCGGCTCGTTCTCCGGTTCGTCGTCCAGCTCTGCCTCCGGCTCATCCGTATCCAGATACTCTCCTTCCGGCTCTGGCTTGCGGTATGTACCGTTCTTGTACTCTTCTTCCACCGCACGCAGCTTCTCTTCGTACTTCTCGCGGTTTTCCACCAGATCCATCTGATATTTCGTCAGCGGCGCATACTGAAGTTTCAGTTCCATTGCCTTGTCCACATATTTGCCAAGACCGAACATCAGCATGATCTTGTCGCAGATCCGCACACAGTCGTCCGCCTGGTTCGCCTGATGATAAAGCTCTGCCAGGTGGTACAGCCATTTCTCATCCAGCTCTTCCTGACAATATCTCTCCAGAGAATTGATCTGCTGCTCTAACGGCGCATCCTTCGCCTCCAGAATCAGGAAACGAAGCAGGTACTGGCGCGGGTCATCGCCGGACAGCTCACAGAACTCCCGGTAATATGCCTCTGCCTCCTGAATATTATTTTCACGCAGTGCAAGGTCGGTCAGCTTATATAAAAGCCCCTTTCCAAGCGGCGCTCTCTCATATGCCAGCAATAAAATATCCTTGGCATCCTGATACTCTGCATTTTTCTCATAAATCTGGGAAATCATCGTAAGCAGGCTGGTGCTGCGTACACGACGCCAGTCGATGGTATCGGCGATCTTCATCGCCGTCTCGAAATCTCCCTTGTTAACCAGTTTCTTAATCTGCTCTACCTTGATGTTAAACTCGTATTTATCCATCTTATGCATCTCCTAACTTCCTGCCGCGGCAGAAGTTTTATTGTTACTGTTCACGCATACGTGCCCAGTAACGTTTTATTTGCTCACCGGCTACAGCTCTGTACGCCCATCCAGCGCGCGCAGAAGCGTTACCTCATCAATATATTCCAAGTCGCCCCCGACCGGAACGCCGCTGGCGATTCGCGTCACCCGGATCCCTGTCGGCTTAATCAGCTTGCTCAAATACATCGCGGTCGTCTCGCCCTCCAGGCTTGAGTTGGTTGCGATAATGACCTCACGAACCTCCTCTTTCTGCAGGCGAGTCATCAGCTCCTTGAGCCGGATGTCGCCCGGTCCGATCCCCAGCATCGGGGAGATCGCCCCATGCAGCACATGATAGACCCCGTTGTATTTTCCTGTCTTCTCATATGCCGCCAGATCGCGCGTATTTTCCACCACCATGATCGTCTCATGATCACGCCGGTCGCTGCTGCAGATCGGGCACAGTTCCTTATCAGTCAATGTGCAGCACTCCTTGCAGTAACGCACATTCTGCTTGGCTTCCAGAATCGCGCCGGACAAGTGCCTGACCTGTTCTTCCGGCATATTGATGATATGAAATGCAAGACGCTGCGCCGATTTACTTCCGATTCCGGGAAGTTTTGACAATTCTTCGATTAGCTTGCTAATCTGGCTACTGTAATAATCCATCGCTTAAAACGGGAATCCGCCTCCCAGACCGCCAAGACCACCGGTCAACTGGGACATCATCTGGCTGCTGTCCTCTTCCGCCTGACGGAATGCCTCGTTGGTCGCCGCCACGATCAGATCCTCTAACATCTCGATATCATCCGGATCCACTACTTCCTCAGACAGTTTCACGGAAAGAACCTCTTTTTTACCAGATACGGTCACGGTTACAGCGCCGCCGCCTGCGGATGCGCTGTACTGCTTCTCCTCCAGCTCTTTCTGCTTCTCTTCCATCTGGCGCTGCATTCTCTGCGCCTGCTTCATTAAATTGTTCATATTGCCCGGCATACCGCCTGGGAAACCGCCACGTTTTGCCATGGTGTCATTCCTCTCTTTCACTTCTTTTTATTTATATTCAGACTGGCTGCCGATTGCAGCCGGTTCTATATATCATATAAACCCACTAATATCATTTATCTGCATTTAATCACAGCTTCTTGCATTACAAAACAAGGCTCATCTTTGGCAAGCTCCACTACACGGAATCATCCTCTTCGACAATCACATCGGTATGGATTGCGTTCTTTAAATCCTCATCACTGACATAAACCGTTCTTTGCGGCACAGCAGATGATTCTAAACGGACTTTAAATTGCAGAGTCTTTTTGTATTTTTCTTGCACTACTTCCTGCAAATTCTTAATCTCAGGCTCCCGATTGATAATTCCAAACGTATTTTCATCTGTACACACAATGCAAAGGCAGCCTTCGCCCGCCGGTTCTACACTTGTCTTGGGAAGACTGAGTCTAATCGAACCCACAAGCTGGCTCAGGGACGCAATCCGTCCCCATTCTTTCCGCATCAGCATCAGATCTTCGTACTGTGCCGGCGGAAGGGATACCGTCTTCGGCTCAGGCGGCGTTTCCACCACAGCCGTTTTGGAGGATGCCGCCTGCCCCGCTGCCGGTGCAAGGGACGCCAGTTTCTGTAGATTGTCCGGCATTTCCTGCATTTTCTGCTCTAATAGCGTAATCCGCTGTAAAATGGAATCAAGATTCTGTTCCATCGACGGCGTCGTCAGCTTGATAAAGGCAATCTCCACCAGAATCCGCTTCTGTGACGCGTAGCGCAGCTGCCCGGAAAGTTCCGAGAAAATACGGATGTAACGCATAAGCGTTTCCGTATCAACGCCTGCCGCCTCTTCCTTTAAAACTGCCAGATTTTCCTCCGACATATCGAGCATATCGCCCGGTTCGTCGGTCGTCTTGGCAATCAGGAGATTTCGCATATACCAGACGAAATCGTTGACGAGCTGCGAAAGATCGCGCCCCTGGATGATCATTTCCTCAATCTCACGGATGCACGCCTTCGTATCACTTGCAAGCACCGCCTGAAACAGCTTGCTGAACACGCGGTTATCGACCGCGCCCAACACCTCGAGCACATTGTCATACGTCAGCTTTTCCCCGAAATGGAACGCCACGCACTGATCGAGAAGGCTTAACGCATCTCGCATCGAGCCATCCGCCGCACGTGCCACATACCTAAGTGCCCGGTCGTCTACATCGATCTGCTCCGCCTGCGTCAGCTCCGCCAGCCGTCCCGCGATGGTATCGATCGAGATCCGCTTGAAATCATATCTCTGGCACCGGGACAGGATCGTGATCGGGATCTTGTGGACCTCCGTCGTCGCCAAGATAAATATAACGTAGGACGGCGGTTCTTCCAGCGTCTTTAAGAGCGCATTGAACGCGCCGATCGAAAGCATATGAACCTCGTCAATGATGTAGACGCGGTAGCGCCCATCCGTCGGCGGGTACTGCACCTGCTCCCGGATATCGCGGATATTTTCCACACCATTGTTGGATGCCGCATCGATCTCCACCACATTGAGGGAAGCTCCTTCCGCAATCTGGCGGCACATACTGCACTCGCCGCAGGGGCTGCCGTCCACCGGATGTTCACAGTTGACTGCCCGTGCAAAGATCTTGGCAATACTCGTCTTACCGGTTCCGCGCGTCCCGCAGAAGAGGTACGCGTGCCCGATCCGCCCGGAGTTGATCTGATTTTTCAGGGTCTTTACGATATGGTCCTGACCCCGGACCTCTTCAAAGGACGTCGGACGCCATTTTCTGTACAGTGCTGTATATGACATAAACTACTACTTCCTTACTATTCGTCGCCGAAGCTGATGCCTACATCCTTAGCTTCCCGGATAATATCGCTCTTCGGATCGACCATCTTTAATTTACCGGCAATGTCCGCGAGCGGAATTTTTTCAATCTTATTGTTGTTTAAAGCGACCATATAGCCGTATTCTTTGCGGCGGATCATCTCTGCTGCCTCCGCGCCGAGGCGCGTCGCAATCACGCGATCATACGGGCATGGCTCGCCTCCGCGCTGCATATGCCCCGGAACCGTCACACGGATCTCCTGCCCCGTCCGCTCGGAAATCTGGGCGCCCAGCTCGTAAGCGACCGACGGATAAACCGGTCCATTTTTCTTCTTTTCTTTTAATTCTTTCTTGGTCAGGGCTGCATTTTCCTTGGAAATCGCGCCCTCTGCGACCGCCAGAATCGTGAAATTCTTGCCATTTTTAGTACGGCTGCGGATCGCATTTACCACCACATCAATATCATACGGGATCTCCGGCAGGAGAATGATGTCAGCTCCGCCCGCGATGCCTGCATAGAGCGCCAGCCATCCCACCTTGTGGCCCATGATCTCCACGATGAAGACTCTGCCATGAGACGCCGCCGTCGTATGAATACAGTCGATGGCATTGGTCGCTACATCAACCGCACTATGGAATCCAAACGTAAGATCGCTGCCCCAGAGATCGTTGTCTATGGTCTTCGGAAGAGAAACGATATTGAGTCCTTCCTCCCGCAGCAGATTTGCCGTCTTCTGGCTGCCGTTGCCACCTAAAATGACGAGGCATTCCAGTTTCAGCTTGTAATAGGTGTGTTTCATCGCTTCCACTTTATCCAGACCGTTCTCGTCCGGCATCCGCATCAGCTTGAAAGGCTGTCTGGAAGTTCCCAGAATCGTACCTCCGCGTGTCAGAATCCCGGAAAAATCCGACTGTTTCATAATCCGGTAGTCTGCATACATAAGACCTTTATAGCCGTCTTCAAATCCAACTATCTCTATGTCATCAAACATTTTGTACAGCGATTTTGCCACGCCTCGCATCGTCGCATTTAAGCTCTGGCAGTCGCCGCCGCTGGTTAACATACCGATTCTTCTCATGAGCGCTTTCCCTTTCTTCATAACCGTCCAGTACCTTCACAGTTACCCTTATTCTAAGTTTCCAACAACCCCCATATCAGGATAAACTACACCCATTTTGTAATTATAATACAATCATATCCCGCGGGCAAGAAAAAATTCCTTACAAATATCATAGACATAAAAATACCGGGATACGCGCTTTTAATCTGCCCCGGCACGGTATTCCTACCCCCTGGCAAATCAAATTCCACATATCCCGGCTATATTCACACACCTGCAAAAATGCTTGTTTCTGTATCTATTATTTTCTATTTTTTATTTCATAGGAAGCAATTTCCTATGAAATAAAAAAATCCGCACGCCCGGCTTCGAACGTATGCCATGGACGTTACCCTGACAGTTAACTCGGTCCAGGCTGCCTTGCGGCACACAGAAGGTTCTGCTTAGTGCTGCTGCATTCCTGCCCTGACACGGTTCACAGATTTCTGTTGCGCAAGACCCAGACTTCAACGCCACTTTTCAGGGGCAGCCCCACAGTAAAAACGCCCTCGGTCGGACAACACCCCTGCTATAGCGGATTGCAGGTACAGGGCACCGCTAACTCCCCGGCTGTGCGGAAACTTTATGACTTGATCTTATATGACGGAATGACCTGCAGACCGTCAGCCTGTTTAGTATACATGGCAGCCGCCGTTTTGTCAAGCCGGAGCTTGACTAACAAGCATTGTATAAAAATACACAAGAATACATTTTATTGTTTTTTTATCATTTTTTATCCCAGAATCTTGCAACAGAAGAAAGAAATTATTATAATAGGTATAAATCTAGCGACTGCAAAAAGTCAAACAGTTACTAAATCATAAAATTCTGTAAGATTGGAGCAACGATTATGGAGAAGAAAAATATCGACTGGAGCAACATCGGTTTCGGCTATATGCCAACGGATTACCGCTATGTTTCCATGTACCAGAATGGTTCCTGGGACGAAGGCGTCCTTACCTCCGACCCGAATATTACCTTGAATGAATGTGCCTGTGTTCTGCAGTATGCACAGACTTGCTTCGAGGGTCTGAAAGCGTATACGACCGAAGACGGCCATATCGTTACGTTCCGTCCTGACTTAAACGGCGAGCGTATGGAGAATTCCGCAAAAGGTCTTGAAATGCCGCCATTCCCGAAGGAGCGCTTCGTAGACGCCATCACAAAAGTAGTAGAAGCCAACGCAGCATTCGTACCGCCGTATGGTTCCGGTGCAACCCTGTACATCCGCCCGTATATGTTCGGTTATGATTCCATCATCGGCGTTAAACCGGCAAACATCTATCAGTTCCGCGTATTCTGTACACCGGTTGGCCCGTACTTCAAGGGCGGCGCTAAACCGATCACCATCCGCGTCAGCGATTTCGACCGTGCAGCACCTCACGGAACCGGTCACATCAAAGCCGGATTAAACTACGCGATGAGCCTGCATGCGATCGTCGATGCTCATAAGAACGGTTTCGATGAGAACATCTACCTGGATCCGCAGACACGTACCAAGATCGAGGAGACCGGCGGCGCAAACGTTATCTTTATCACCAAAGACGGCAAGCTGGTAACTCCGAAGTCCAACAGCATCCTTCCGTCTATCACACGCCGTTCTATCCTGCAGGTTGCAAGAGATTACCTTGGCATGGAGACCGAAGAGCGTGAAGTATACTTAGACGAAGTAAAAGATTTCGCAGAGTGCGGTCTGTGCGGTACCGCAGCTGTTATCTCCCCGGTTGGCAAGATCGTTGACCACGGCAAGGAAATCTGTTTCCCGGCAGGTATGGAGAAGATGGGTCCGGTTACCCAGAAACTCTACGAGACACTGACCGGCATCCAGATGGGTCACATCAAAGCTCCGGAGGGCTGGATCCACGTAATCAAATAAGGACTGTATTTTTCGGTTTGAATGGGAAATATGGAATGCAAAAAGCTGGTGGAAATCATTCACCAGCTTTTTCTTCTTTCTTCTTTTTTCTCTTTTCACGCAATTCTTTGAAAAATTCTTTCAACATCATCGAACATTCCTCGCCCAAAAGTCCTTCTTCTGTCTCCACCTGATGATTGAATCTTTTTTCATCCAGAAGATTCAGTACCGAACCGGCGCAGCCGGCTTTCGGGTTCATGGAACCGATGTAAACTTTTGGAATCCGCGCCTGCACGATCGCCCCTGCGCACATCGGGCATGGTTCCAACGTCACGTACAGCTCACATTCTTCCAGGCGCCAGTCGCCCATGCGCTTGCACGCTTTTTTGATTGCCGCGATCTCCGCATGTGCCAGCGCGCTATGATCGACCATCCGACGGTTGTAACCCCTGCCGATGATTTTGTCCTCATACACGATCACGCAGCCGATCGGCACTTCTCCGAGCGCCCAGGCTTTCTTCGCCTCGCGGATCGCCGCTTTCATATATTTCTCTTCCTGTGTCAATTTTGCTGCCACTGTTTTTTCCTCTTTCTTGTTTTATATATTTCTATCTTTTCCTCCATTCAAATTTATCCGCTTCCAACAACAGACATCCTTATCTCAGTTTCCCGGCAAGTTTGCTCCGCTGCCAACCAAACACCTGAAAGCATTTGACCTATATCCATCCTACCCAGAAAAGCTATCCTTTGTCAAGAGTTCTGTAAAAGGAGCGACCGGCTTTTATGTAAAATTCAAATCCGTATACCAATACCCGAACCGGCTGTCGCGCGGCGGCTGGCGGGTGGAACGGACAAAGCGGTCAAAGCCGAACATCGCCGCCATATATTTTTCATTGTTTCCATAATGTCCCGGCACGCCCAGAATGTAGCGCCCCCGTTCGCCGGGTTTCCCCAGTCTCGCCAGAATCAGATATCGGTAGTTGTAGTAACCGTGCAGAAGAAAGCTGTTATTTCCATACACCCAGTTTTCCCGCGGCAGAAGCCCGATATCCTGCGGTTTGATTACCAGAATCTCGCAGCCGTCGGCGCATTCGAAGGCGGTTACTTTGGGATAGGCAGCACGCAGACGGTTCCAGAGGGACTCGGCGGGATCTTCTTTCGGAAATTCCTTGGATGAATCTGGTTGCGGTTGTTTTTGATTTTGAGAGCCTGGCTGAAATGCTTCTTGATGGTCTGGTGGAGAATCTGGAAGCGCCTCTTTCCGGACTTCCCGGGTGGATTCTTGAGAATCTTTCCGCCGTGCTTCTGTCTGTGCTTCCTGATAGGATTCCTGAAAACTTTCCTTCGGTGTCTCCGTTTGCACTTCTTGAGTGGATTCCTGAAAACTTTCTTGCGGTGTTTCCGTTTGCGTTTCCTGAACAACTTCTGCCTCTTGATGATCGGATGTTTCTGAGATATCTGGAACCGCTTCCATGGTTTCCGTGTCCTCGAAAATCTCCAGGTTTGAATCCTCCAGCTTTTCTGGCTGGGGCTGGCTGATTCCGAAGTCCGTTTCGTTTATATTCACAGCTTCTTTCTTCTCTGTCTCCGTGGATGTGTCCTGATTCTCCATTTCTCCCGACCGGGTAAGTTCTGACGCCTCATCCAATTTTTCTTTCCCTACAGACGCGCTGTTCACTTCCCCAGATACATTCTCTGCCAGTTTCCGCGTTGCCTCTTCCTTCTCCGCTTCCTGCTCCCGCACTTTCTCAGCAGTCACATCCGCCAGCTCAACCTCTGCCGCATGCGCGACGGCATCTTCCCAGATCGTCGTATAGGCACGCCATGCGCTGTCCGTCTCATGAAGAGTCAGACCACAGCACTCTTCCATATTGCAGCCGCTTCCTTCAATATTTTCACAATTGACGACGGCACGGAACTCCCCATTTCCGCCACGGACAAACAGGGTGCCGATACGGATCTCCTCCTGCCCTGCCAGAAGGTATACGCCGATCGGGCTGCCGCCCGCAAAGACACGGCGGACGCTGACCTGAATCCGGCAGGAAGTTCCCCGCGTCTCCAATTTCGCAAATCCCGTATTTTTCCCTTTGATTCCGCCTTCGTATGCATAGATATATGATATTAACCGATGATATGCAGACATGTTTTCACTCCTTTGCTTTGTATTATATGCAAAAGAAGCGCCGGTTTATGACAGGATTTCTATATCCTGATATAAACCAACGCTGCAAATACGTCCGTATAACGCAAAATCGGGAACAGTTAAAAACTGTTCCCGATACTGCCGGCGACCGGAATCGAACCGGTACGAAGTTTAACCCTCGCAGGATTTTAAGTCCTGTGCGTCTGCCAGTTCCGCCACGCCGGCATCATGATTACTCATGACTGGCACAAAGCCAAATGGATGGAGGTGGATTCGAACCACCGAAGCGAGACGCAACAGATTTACAGTCTGCCCCCTTTGGCCACTCGGGAACCCATCCAAAATTGCTCTGACAGTTGAAGATTATAACATGGCTGTCTCAAAAAAGCAAGTGTTTTTATATATTTTATTTAATATTTTTATTTCCATTTTTTCCTGCTTTTGATTCTTCTCGCTCAACTGCCAGAAATCATATATCTTGTCGAAGCCACATTTCCTACAATGCCGTATCATTTCCCGTCAAAACGATACTTCCGACCGGTGGGATTTTCACCTCGATATAGCCGTCCTTTACCTCATGTTCAACCTGTCCGGCGTTGTAACCGTCCTCATAGGTCATCATTTCCCGGCGCAGGAGCGCCCCGTCGCGCGCCCCGATCTGCCAGACCGGAATCTTGAGCGTCAGCCAGTCATCACCTGTATTGACCGCCGTCACGCCGCAGCACGCGCCGCCAGCTCTCTGAGCACTCTGAAAACGTCCATAGGCAATATAGCCATCTCCCGCCGCCAGCGCTTTCAGGGAACCATTTCTAAATGCCGGACAGCGTTTCCGGATGCCGCTCATGTAGCGGTGGAACTCGATCAGCTCCAGATTTTCCCCGCCCCACGGGTACGTCCGGCGGCTGTCCGGATCGGTCCATCCACAGACGCCCGCTTCGTCGCCGTAATAGATCGTCGGTGCGCCCGGCCAGGTCATCTGCATGACAACACCCTGGCGGAAAATGCCATAGCTGATGCCTTCCTCCGCTGCTTTTGCACCTGCCGACGCAAGACGACCCACCCGGCGGTTTGTCCGCGTCATAAAGCGGGAGTGATCGTGGTTGGACAGCTCGTTCATCGCACACTGCACGGAAGCCGTCGGCATTTCACTCATATGGTAGCGCATCGCCTCAAAAAAGGCGCATCCATCCCCAAACAGAGCCGGATTTTCTTCGTCACTGTGCTTCTCCATCCCGGTCAGAAACCATGACAGCGGCTCCATAAACGCATCATAATTCATGACCGTATCCCACTGATCGCCCTTCAGCCAGTCATACGGGCTGCCGTAATGTTCCGCGATCATGACCGCCTCCGGATTTGCCTCCTTGACTGCCGCGCGGAAATCACGCCAGAACTGATGGTTCATCCCGGCGCTCCGCCCCAGATCTGCCGCCACATCCAGCCGCCAGCCATCTGCTCCAAACGGCGCCGATACCCATTTTTTCGCAATCCCCAGAATGTACTGGTACAATTCCGGCGATTCCTCGTAATTGAGCTTCGGAAGCGTCGCGTGTCCCCACCAGCCATCGTAGCTGTCATTAAACGGCCAGGCATTTTCATTGTGAAACTGGAAGAAATAGCGATACGGGCTGTCCTCCGAGACATATGCCCCCTGCGGATAGCCGCCCGCGTGCTGGTACAGAAGTTCCGCATCCAGCCATTTATTGAAAGAACCACAATGGTTGAACACACCGTCCACCAGCACCCGGATTCCCCGCTTGTGCGCTTCCTCAATCAGGCGGGCAAAAAAGGCATCGCTCGCCTCCAGGTTCTGCTCATCCGCCGTCCGCGTCATATATTTATGTGCGCGGTCATTGTCCGTATCTTCCGGGCACACCAGCCCGTCTGCGTCCTCCAGAATCACTCCATAATGCGGATCGATATGGTCGTAGTCCTGACAGTCATACTTATGGTTCGACGGTGATACAAATACCGGATTTAAGTAAATTGCCTCTATCTTGAGACTCTTTAAATAATCAAGTTTATCTAAAACACCCTGAAGATCGCCGCCGTAAAACCGTCCCACATCGAGTGTACCGATCGGTTCCTTCCAGTCCGTCACCCGGGTGACCGGCTTTTTCAGATAAATATATTCATTGGTTTCCGTATCGTTTGTAGGATCGCCGTTGCAGAACCGATCCACATAGATCTGATACATCAGCGCGCCCTTGCTCCACTCCGGCACATGAAACCCCGGAATCAGGCGGAACGGGTGCGCCGCCGCATCCTCTGTCAGCCCGATCCGGTTGTAAAGACAGACGTTCTCGCCCCAGGTTACCTGAAATACATACGAAAATGTTTTCGTTCCCAGAGTCAGCGCACAGCTGTAGTAATCAAAACGGCTGTCTGACTTGTCAGCCATACCGCTACCATCTATGCCTCGATTTGTATCTGCACCGTTCCCAACGCTGCCAGCACAGCACTCCCACGAAAGCCGTTTCATCTGCCACTCCTGCAAAAGCGCCCCGGTCTCCGGGTCACATTCCAGCAGTACAACCGCATCTGCTCCATTTTTCTCTGTTCTGAAATAAAATGTAACGACTTCACCCGCATCTGCCTCCGAAGGACAACGGTAATCCTCTGTCTCGTCGCAAAATAGCGCGTCGCGATTGATCTGCTCCATCTGTTTCCCTTTCCAGCGGTTTCGCCGCTTTCACAATCATGTTATTTTCTGCCCATATTTTACAGGATTTCCCCAAATTACACAAGTTATTTTCACGCCCCTAATTTTAGGTAATAAAAAAGAATGTGCCTTGGCACATTCGGGCGTCTCGCGCGGTCGCTTGCGACATGTTTCTGCTTCGCGCGAGTGTGCATCCTCGCGGAGCGTTTTTTGTTTCATAGGACGTAATTTCCTATGAAATAAAAAAGGTCAGCGGGGTAGCTGACCTTTTTAGGAGAAGGTATTTCGTTTTATGGGGTGTAGCAAAAACTATATAATGTATTGGGGGGGTTACGTCTATTATAATAGCATAGGAGCGGAAATAAGTGTGCACAAACATCGTTTTATTTCGATTTCTTTTTTGTGCAAATCAACACTCTCTCCCGAAATGTCCAGCAAAATCCGCCTGAAATTTGCATAAAAGAAGGTGCCACCACTGCCATTTCCATCTATCCGATGGCTGTCCGGGATGTCTCCCGCACATTCTGGCAGCTGACTGGCACCTTTTTTCAGGCTTATTTGCAGACCTGTTTCATGCTTTGAACTTTTTATGCTTCTATCACCGGAGTTTCAACTTCCCCTGACGGCTTTTCTCCATCCTGGAACAGCGCTTCAAACTCAGCCTGACCGATCTTCTCTTTCTCCATCAGCAGGGCACAGCAGGAATGAAGGACATCCTCGTGATCGAGAATGATCCGTTTTGCCTTGGCGTAGCACTCATCGATGATGCGCTTTACCTCGCTGTCGATCTCGCTCGCCACTTCCTCGCTGTAGGTTCTCGTATGCGCCAGGTCGCGGCCAATAAAGACCTCGTTGTTGTCGCCGCCGTAGTTGATCATGCCCAGCTTCTCTGACATACCGTACTCGGTTACCATCGCGCGCGCCATCGAGGTCGCCTGCTTGATATCCTGGGAAGCGCCGGTCGTGATGTCGTCAAAGATAATCTCCTCGGCGATTCGTCCGCCCAGCGAAACCATGATATTTTGAAGCATTCTGCCCTTCGTCATATGAAGCTCATCCTGCTCCGGAAGCGGCATCGTATAGCCTGCCGCACCAACGCCGGTCGGAATGATCGAAACGGTATGAACCGGTCCCACATCCGGGAGGACATGGAACAGAATCGCATGACCCGCCTCATGGTATGCGGTAATCTTCTTATCTTTCTCGGAAATCACCTTGCTGCGCTTCTCAGCGCCGATTCCCACTTTAATAAAGGCTTTCTCAATATCCGTCTGGGTCAGGAACTTACGTCCCTCTTTTGCGGTATTGATCGCCGCCTCATTCATCAGGTTTTCCAGATCGGCTCCGGTAAATCCAGCGGTTGTCTGCGCGATGCGGTGTAAATCCACATCCTCGCCCAGCGGTTTTTCCTTCGTATGGACGCCGAGAATCTCCTCGCGACCCTTGACGTCTGGTCGTCCGACTGCCACCTTTCGGTCAAATCTGCCCGGCCGCAGAATCGCCGGATCGAGAATATCCACACGGTTCGTCGCCGCCATGACAATGATGCCCTCATTGACGCCGAAACCATCCATCTCAACTAAAAGCTGATTGAGCGTCTGCTCGCGCTCGTCGTGACCGCCACCCATGCCGGTACCACGCTGTCTGGCAACCGCATCGATCTCATCGATAAAGACGATACACGGGGCATTTTTTTTGGCTTCCTCAAACAGGTCGCGGACACGGGATGCGCCAACACCGACGAACATTTCAACAAAATCCGAACCGGAAATCGAGAAGAACGGGACACCCGCCTCGCCCGCTACGGCCTTAGCAAGCAAGGTTTTACCAGTTCCCGGAGGTCCGACTAGGATCACGCCCTTCGGGATGCGCGCTCCGACACCGGTGTATTTCTGCGGGTTTTTCAGGAAATCTACGATCTCCTCCAGTTCCTCTTTCTCCTCTTCCAGACCGGCAACTTTGGTAAAGTTGACCTTGCTGGTCGATACCATCCGGGCACGGCTGCGTCCAAAATTCATCATCTTGGCATTTGCCCCGCCGCCGGAACGGGAATTGATAAACATAAACAGGAAGATCAGGACGCCTGCGGACAAAGCGATCGGCAAGATCACCGTCATAAAATAGCTGTCCTGGCGGACGCTGGTGGTCGTGTACGGAACCCCCGCCTTGCGCAGCGCCATCTCTACTTCCTTCACATCCAGCACATTGAACTCCTCCCGGTCACCGGAGGTTGTCTCAAAAACAACCTCACCGGTCGGCACCTCGCGGTTCGGGCGGATCTGTGCGCTCTCTACGGTCTTATTTTCCAGATATACCATGAACTCCGGATAGCTTAATTCCCGCTCCGTCGCCATTCCAGGAACCTTCAACGAGAAAAACATGATAACAAGCAGCATGAGGATCAGAAGCCCCACGCCTCCCATCGACTGACGTTGTTTCAACTGGCTTCCTCCTTATACTTCCACAACACCGATGTACGGCAGGTTGCGGTATTTCTGATCGTAATCCAGGCCGTAACCTACGACAAACTCATCCGGGATTGTAAAGCAGGTATATTTAACCTGAACCTGTTTTTTTACACGGCGCTCCGGCTTGTCAAGCAGGGTGCACAGCTCGATATTTTTCGGATTTCTCTGTTTTAATACCTCGATCAGATATGCCAGGGTGCGTCCGGAATCGATGATATCCTCCACGATGATGACATTCTTGCCCTCCAGCGGCTCGTCCAGATCCTTGATAATCTTTACCACACCGCTTGACTTGGTGTCAGAACCATAGCTGGATACAGACATGAAATCCAGGGAAACCGGAATAGTCAGGCGTTTTGCCAGTTCGCAGGTAAAGAATACGCCGCCCTTTAAGATACAGATCAGGTGGACTTCCTTTCCCTCATAATCTTTGTTGATCTGTGCTGCCACTTCACTGATCTTCTTGTTTACTTCTTCTTCCGTTAATAATACACGAATCTTATCAGCCACTGCTTTTTCCTCCGTTAAATTCCACCTCAAGGATGGTTTTTGTCTGTTCTGTTATCTTATAATATGCGCTGATCCGGTGCCCCACTATCCACAGGATATGTTTTTCTTCCGCCAGAAGCCAGATTTCCTCCCGCTCCTGTCTCGGAATTTTCTCATCGATCATCCAGGATTTCAGCGTCTTCCGACCGCCGGACGGCAGTGTCAGGTAGTCCCCCGGCTGCCGGTGTCTCAGCGATAAGGTACCTTTTATTTTATCATAGTCAAACCATTTCGTATACTGGTTTTTCGGAAATTCATCCCCATTTTCACAGGGGAAAGTATGCATCTGCAAAAGATTCTCATTCTGGATGCCCGGAAGCAAACCCCCTTTTCTTTCCCCTGGATGACTAAGCGGGCGCACTTCAAGAAATCCATATATATTTACCGCCCGGAACCCATGCGGCAGCGAAATACTCTTTCCGGTTCCCTGGTACAGAAGTTCCCGAACCGCCTGCACATGCGTCTCCGTCACGTCCCGGAGCGGCATTTTGCTCTTTAAAAACAGCCGCCGCACGATATAACCCTGCACAATCTCCGCCTGCTCTGCCAGCGCTCCTGCATCCGCTTTTCCGTCCGGTGCATGCTTTTGAAGCCATTCCTCTGCCACCTCTTCCAGATAGGCATCTGCCTGCCGGATGCGTCTGCCCGCCTGGTCGATATGACGGACTGCCTGTGCATTCAGGCGCTCTTCTACCGCCGGAAGCAGTTCATTCCGAAGCCAATTGCGGCTGTATTCACTCTCCTGGTTCGTCGAGTCCTCGACCCAGTCCTGTCCCTGCTGCCGCAGCCAGGTCTGAATCTCGCTTCGCTGCGCCCAGAGAAGAGGACGGATGATGCGCCCCCGCACCGGAGCAATGCCGGAAAGCCCGGTCAGACCGCTTCCGCGGAACAGGTTAAAAAGAACCGTTTCCGCGTTATCATCCGCATGGTGGGCGGTGGCGATATGAACCCGGGCGGCTACCGCCTCTTTCCCCCCCGCATTCTCCGATGTCAAATCCGGACACATCTCTTTCTCCCACGCAAGCGCCGTCTCCTCATACAGGCGGTACCGCGCCTGCCGTCCCGCCTCCTCGACGGAACATTTCCGGTCAAGCGCCTCTTTCGCCGCATCGATACGGAACTCATAAAAAGGAACTTCCAGCCGTTCACACAGCATCCGTGAAAATGCCGCATCTCTATCCGCCTCCGCGCCGCGCAGCCCGTGATGGACATGGAGCGCCCGCAGGGAAATCTGAAACGTCTCCCGCAGCTTCCAGAGCACCAGCAAAAGACCGACGGAATCCGCTCCCCCGGATAAACCGACCAGAACGCCATCCCCCGGCCTGGCCATATGATTTTGTCTCATATAAATTTCTGTTTGTTTCTGCATTCTTTTATATTTCTTTTTATCCCTCTTAACATCCACTCGTAACTACTGTTCCGTACCTTCACAGTATAACGGATCTCCTCTTATTTCTCAACCTGCCAGATTCTACGTTACTGTTCACGCATACGTGCCCAGTAACGGAATTTGCCGTGGCTTCGCATTTAAATACGGCAAATTCCTGCTGCCACCACGTTTTCTTACGGCACTTTCGGTTCCAAAAGTGCCTACCCGTAAACAGTAACTACCCACGTTCCAGCACCGTCCCGACCAACACGGTGCAGTCATCCACCACACCCCCGTCCGAAAGCCCGGACGCAAACGCCAGGATCTGTTCTGCCAATTCCTGCGGGTTGCCGCCGGAAAGGTTTGATATAAATTCCATGAACGTCTCTTCCTTGTGTTCCCCCGGCATCGCTTCGAGAATACCGTCGCTTATCATAATGATTTTTTCGCCGTCCCACATTTTCCGCGACATCAGAACCGGCTCCGCGTTCTGTACAATTCCCATCGGCAGCCCGCCTGCTTCCAGAAACTCAACACCCTCACGCCCCAGAATAAAGGTCGGCACCGCGCCCAGCTTCATCGCTTCCAGCACACCTGTCCCCAGATCGATACAACATAGATCGATTGTTGCCGGATTCTGCTCCGTACCCGCCAGCAGAAGCACCGTATTTACCAATTTGAGCGCCGATCGCGCCGAAAATCCCGTCTCCAGCAGGCGCTGGGTCAGCTCAATGACCTTCTCGCTGTCCTCGCTGGCGCTTCTGCCGCTTCCCATGCCGTCCGACAGGCTCATAATCACCTGCCCCGGAAGCCCGGTCTGCACCGTGCATGTGTCGCCTGAAATCGGTTCTCCCTCCCTGGGGCTGCACGCCATGCCGTACACCATCCGGTATTTACCTTCTTCCACAAAACGGAAGGTCGCCGCATTGCGGGTGATAAGGCTTTTGCTGTCCTTCGCCACACTCCAGTGGCTTCCGGCGATCGCGCGTCCCAGAAGTTCCGCCACATCCCGCGCCGTCATACATCGCCCATTGACGCTGCGGAGTGTGAGAAACGCCTCCTTCTGCTGATTTTCATATTGAAGCACCAGCATGTTGTCCACGCGCAGATGGCTTCTGCGAAGTATCCCCGAAAGCATCTCCTCCCAGGATGCCGTCACATCCGACGCCTGCTCCATCTGGTTGGAAAATTCCTCCAAAATCGCCGCCAGCTCCCGGAACTGGACGATCACCGCATCCCGGCTTTCCAGAAAACGGTTTTTCCACCCCAGATTCATCGTCGCCCGGCCGAGGCTCCGGTTCAATTCCCGCAAATATGCCTCTCTCTGGGAACAGATCTCATGAAACAGGCGAGGCATGTCCTCCAGGTCGATTTTCCCTTTCTGCTCGAACGTCCGAAGCAGATAATAGAGATAATAACTGTCGTCCCGGCGGCTGCCATAATACAGGTTGCACCGTGTACAATCGCCGCATACCGCCGACGCCGCCGTCTGCATTGCCGCCAGTCCGTCCTCCTTCGTCAGATGCCCCTGCCCGCCGATCTCATCCGCAAACGCCTGCGCCAGACCACCCAGTGACAGTGCCATGCTCTTTAAACGTCTTGCCGTGTAGACGTTGACATCCGCCATATCTCTATGTAAAGTTCTCCGTTTAAGCACAAAAATCCCTCCTAACCTGTATAACGCCATTATATACAGGCTGGAGGGAAATATTTGTCAAACGGACGGAGCAAAATCAGGGAAAACTTCGACATTTTCCGACACATCCAGGAATGCTGCTCCCCTGTGTGGCATGCCCCGGACATTCTATGATGCACCGCAAGCCTAATTCGAATTGGACGGTTTGAGCAGGATCTCATTGCGGTTTACAAGTCCCAGCTTCTCCTTCGCTACCTTCTCGATATACTGCTTGGTCTGCACGTATACCCGGTATTCCTCAAGCTGTTTGGCACGTTCTTCTTCTTTCGCAACCTGCGCCTCCAGATTTTCCTCTCGAATTGAATAGCTCTTATCCTTTTCCTTGAGATCGATGCCCTTGATGTGCACGGCAGCCGCCAGACTCAGCACTACCATCGTAACGCCCACAAGCGCCATCCGGTTGTTTAAATTGTCCTTTTTCTTTTTCCGTGCATTTCCACCCGGTCTGCCTTCTGACATCTGTCTACGCACCTTCATCTCACTTCCTTTCCAGATTCTCTGCCTGTCCCCTTGTTGTATGTTCCTTTCCGGTCTTCTGGCTTTTTTTGCCTCTTCCTTTTATTCTAATCCATCTGCTGCATTTTTTCAATACCGCAAACAAAAGACGGCTGCCCGTCCGGTCATAAAACACCATGCCGCCCAGCACGCCCGCCACCGCATAGCCGCGCAGAACTCCGTCATTCTGCCCGAACAAAAGCCGGAACGTCGCAAAGCTGGCAAAGAGCCAATACGCCGCATCCTCCATGCCTGTCCAAAATGAGCTGTGCCGTACCAGCCACCGGAAGATCCTAAGCCCGTCATACATCATCATCAGCGCGATTCCCGTACACACACTGCCGCCAAGCAGCCATATTTCCCCTCTTACCGTCCCGCTCATCCGCCACCGCCTAACGGAACAGCCGTCCAAAGAACGACTCCTGCGATTTCCGGCGGGACTCGTTGGAAGAATACGAAAAGCTCTCAAACTCGCCCTCAATATCCACTTCGCCCTTTTCCAGTGTCAGACGACTCACATGCAGCGCCTTCCCACGCACCGTCAGAAGCCCCATGTCTGTATCGAGAATCATCTGGTTCTCATCAAATGACACCACATCCTGGATCCCCGTCACACTCCCCTTTTCCCGGTTCAGAAGCTCCAGCTTGTGAGGTCTGGCATTCAATTTTTCTTCCATGCAAAAAACCTCCCAATATTTCCAACCTATAGCTGCCTACTGTTAAATATATTGGGAGGTTTTCAGGTTTATGAATGATTATCTGGCCGGTTCCCAGACACCGTCTGCATTTACATAATAGCCGTCCGGTGTCCACTCAGCCATATAAAGGGAGCCGTATGGACGTCCTGCGTCCTCCATGTAAACCCAGGTTTTTAATTCTTCACTATACGCCCAGGTCGGCTGCGGTGCATACGGATTTAAGTATACATAGCCTAAATCCGGAATCAGCTGCCACTCCGTCAGCATCTCTCCCGTTGTCGGATCCAGATAATACCATCTGCCGTCCTGCGGATCCAGATACCAGCCCGTCCGCATGCCTGTGTTTTCGTCCACATAGTACCATTTGCCTGCGCTGTAATCATAGACCCAGCCCGTCCGGATATATCCATCGGCTCCAAACGCCCACCATGCGCCCCGGAGCTGTTTCCACACAACCTGTTCAACCTGTCTGCCGGTCACCGGATCCAGAACCAGACTTCCGGACAGATACGTGCCGTTTGACAGGCGGTAGCGCCATCCGGCACTCTCTTTTACCCATGTGCTGGTACTTCTGTCGCGGCTGGAAGTGGCCGTTCCCTGCGGATTGCCTGGAGTAGACGGGGTCGGATTCGATGGATCCGGTTTCGTCGGATTGGACGGGGCAGACGATGCTTTCTTTGTCTGGACCGCGACCGCCTCGCTGGCTGCGGATGCCGTCGTATTGACACCCTCTTTGAGTCTCACATAGAACTTGTAAGTTGTTTCCGGTGTCAGCCCGGTAAATACCGGTGAATCCTGCCATTCTCCCTGATCCGCGCAGTATTCCAGTTCATATCCCGCCGGAATCGCAGTTCCATCCACAAATGCAGACGGTGCTTTCAGGGTCACGCTGGTGTCTGTCCACGCTGCTGCCTGGGGTGCTTTCGGGGTCTTTGTTCCTATTTTTTTGATCGTCAGGCGCACTGTAATCGGATCACTCATATAATTTACGTTACTGTCCGGAATCTTAATCCTACAGGAATACGTTCCCGCATTGGTCGGCGGTGTCATGCTGGAATAAACGGTTCCGTTCACACCTTCATAGTGAACCTCATACTGACCCTGAAACTGTTCCGAAAGATCATATTCACCTATCGTTGCCTGAATTCCATCCCCCACAGACTTCGGCGTTCCATCGTAATCAACCTCTTTATCCGTACCATTCAGTGTAACCTTATCTTTGTCCCCAAAATACACATGTGTCTCAACATCCTGCGCCGGCATCTTAAAGGAAGCGGTCCATTTGCCGCCGGATTCGGTAAATTTCGGCGGGTAAACAACTATAAGTAAACCACCGCTGTATGTTAAGCATGCATTCTTGTTCTGCATCCCCTTCATCCGCTCAACACCTGCATCTGTCAGGGTCGCCGTTACCAGCTCCCCGGCTTTTGCCTGAGTCTTGTCCAGCGTATAATAAGAACTGCTTTCCGGCTTCTGCGTAATTGAAAATACTGCATTCGGATCATCCTGAACCTCGATATCCACAACTACCATACCCGGTCCCTCTAAGTATACATAGAGAGTCGGGAGACCGGTTGCATCATCGCATTCAACACAATAATCACCGTTTTCCTTAAGGTCTGATCGGCTAGCTACTTGGTTCGGTGTAAATGAACCTTTCTTATAGATCGACATCGACTTTATATTAAATTCTTTAAACAGCTTGCCACTGATAATATTTGTTACTTTCAGAGAGCCAATATGTTCCCCTCCGCTCCACTCTCTGGTTTCAAAGGCTGCCGTTGTTCCCCATGTACCCCACTCCTGTCCTACGAACCAGGTATACTGGTATGCGTTCATATTTTCCGCATAGGAAACCTGTACAGAGGCATCTGAACACGGCATCGTAAAGCAATACACCGTCGGATTCTCCAGATTGCAAATTGTCGCATTCACCTTTGAACCATTTGCATCGGTAATTGTTACTTCGCTTACGACATCTCCTGAATCCAGACCCGTAAATGCAAGGTAAACTTTTTCTCCGGCTTTCCGTGGAAATGTAAATGTACCAGTTTCACTACCTGTCGTAGAAATCGGATTTATTCCATTTGTTGCATCTTCCAGAGATGCATAGGCTTTCACGACTGCATTCGGAGAGTTTATCGTATTCTCCCGTTCTACTGTAACTGTGTGTTCCGCCGTATCAACTGTCAGCTGGCATTCTGCCTGCTTGGAAGGATCCGCCGCGCTGGTGGCTGTGATCGTATAGGTTCCCGCTTCTGCCACATCCGCAGCAGTTACCAGTCCATCCTCTACCTTGACTGCCGGATTACTGCTTTTCCACACCACATCTCTGGACGCTCCGTTTACCACATCGACGGTCGCAGTGAGCCGGACGCTTCCTCTCGGGTAAATCGTCTCATTGGTCTTATCCAGCGTAATTCCGGTAACCGAAGGTGTCAGATCCAGCGTCAGATCCGGACGTAAAGTCTGGTTTTTCAGAATCGGGAAAGCATACTCGCCGGTTGAATCCATCGTCCAGGTAGAATCAAAATTCCAGCCCAGCTTTTTATAAAATTCCGGATCTTTCAGGTCTTCCGCCGTTGCGTCCGCTCCATATAGCTTGTCTGCCCCCATCGTATCTGGATCCGGGGTCAAAATCGTTCCATCTGATTTTCTCGCAACTGTGCCGGCAAAGCCGTAGTTATCCCGGCAGCTTCCCGTTGTTCCGCCAATCCGGTTGAGCGATCGCATCTCCGGGAAAATGCTGACACAAGAGGAAATCGAACCGTTGGCGGAAATGCCTGCCACGGATGCGCCAATGGGATTTTTGGGCAGAGCTTCGCCTGCCGCGTAGCTGTGGGAGATCTTTACTTTACTGTCATTTCCGCATCCTACCAGTCCGCCAATAGAATTTCCCGCTTCAACGTCCATATCCACAACTGCATAGCTGTTGTCAATTGTTGTACTTCCACCGGTCCAACCAACCAAACCACCTGCAAAGCCACTGCTGGCGGTTCCCTTGATTTCAGCATCTGCATAGCAGGACTTAATATTTACCGAATAATTATACTTCCCCCTTACATTTCCAATCAAACCACCTGCCGATTCAATCTTATTCGTTCCATCTGCAGTTTCGATTGTTCCACTGACGTAACAATTTTCTACCGTCAGAGAACCATATACATCACCAACCAGGATGCCGACTCTCGCCCCATCGCGGGAAGCTTTAACCACCGCATTTTCTATGGTCAGATTCTTAATTTCACAATTCGAAGAAATTGCTCGAAACAATCCCACATAAACTTCGCCGACCGCATTCAAGCCTCGAATCATATGTCCGCATCCATCAAATTCAGCTCCGGCATTAGGAATCGAAGTAAACTCGTGACCGCCCATATCAATATCGCACATCAGTTTCGCTTTCCAGTTTGAAATCTTCGTATTTCTAAAATACGCAAGCTCTGCCCCTGTACTAATTTGATAATAACCATGTTCGTCTTTGGTCGGTTCCACAGCCGTTATTCCATCCCACTGATCCTGCACCCATACCGCCTTAAATGCTACATTTCTATTTGGCATTGTATAATCTGCACCGCTGGCATATGTAGTACTTCCGTCACTCCAGCCTTTAAAATTCATGCCATATACCTTAAAGGTATTCTCCGGAAGCGTAATCACAGTTCCGGCTGCGGCATTTCCCAGGGTCGGCGCATCTCCCTGTGAATCCTGGCGTCCGGATGCAAAGGTAATTGCATACTTCGCCGCGATTGGAAGATTTATTTCGATTGTTTCTGTTGACGCGCCCTCAGAGGTATCGCTCAAAACAATCATTCCCGTGATACTTCCGTTTTGTCCCGGTTCTTTGCCATCCGTTGCTGGTGTTAGATGGAACCCTTCTTCAGCGGACCAGTCCGCATGAATTTTTTGATTTGTGATAACGTTCTGTACAACCTGCAAAATTTCATTCGCTGTTGTCTCATTTGTCACTGTCATCGCCTGCAGCGCTGCCCGTGCCGCTGTTTTGACATCCTCTAAGGTCTGCTCTGAAAATTCATAATTTCCACTCTTCGTCTCCTCGCTGTCACCATAGGTTGAACCATCTCCCGTTGCTTGAACTCCAAACGTATAGATTCCGCCCTCTGCAATCTGGGCGGTAAAATCGTAACCAGCTGTATCCGCCCCAAGTGTTACCGGACCCCCCAGTGCTGAACCATCCTTATAGAGCTGTACTTTATAACCCAATGCATTCGTAACCGGACGCCAGACGGCCTTTCCTTTTACTATCTCATCCCATTTGACATTCTCAGGTGCCGCAAGCCGAACAAGGTTTACCTCTTTTTTCAGCACAATCGAACCAATCGAACTTCCCTTGTAATGGACATATAAGGTTATTTCATTCGTATTGCCAAGATTCAGCGATTTAGCAAATTGAATCTTAATACTGCTAGTTCCATTTTCAGTATTCACTGCAAGAAGTGTAACTCCGTCATATGCCGTTCCATCTTCCTCGGATGAAAGTTTAAAATCCTCCAACCGTAAATCTTCATTTCCGGTATACGTAAGCGCAATCTCTCCATCTGCCATGGCGGTGTCCGCATCTGTTGTCTGGAAAGTTCCTGTCACCGTTTGTCCCGAAATCATGGAAACCGGGTTTGTTTCCATGGTGAAATCAAGAGCTTCTGGATCGGCATCCGAAATCGTAACTTTTTTCTTAACCGTAAGATATCCAGTCTTTTTGATCGTTACGTCATAGTCTCCATTGGCAAGATCAATGCAAAAGGTTCCTTCTGAATCCGTTTTCACCTTTTTCTCGCTGCTGCCCTTCTTAAAAGTAATCTCCGCGTCTGCGATTCCGGTTTCTCCAGACTTTACTGAGCCTGTTTTTATCTCGGTTGCCTCAAGATACTCTGGTATGTCTGTGCCGGAGAATATAATTACTTCTTTATTATCTCTTTGCATCTTTAGCGTCGGAAGCTGATTAGCGGCAAATTCCCAGTTTTCCGCATCACTTCCCCAGCCAATCGTGTTTTTCCAGAAATTGGTTGTTAAAAGGTCTGGTTTGAAAACACTCTCGCCACGATGCAACTCTGGCCATTTTCTATCTTTATCATTCTCTTTATCAAGAAGGGTTTCACCACATTTAACCCTCATACCCTGATAGGCGAAATTTCGTCCACCAACTACATGAACTTGATAATCACCGAAATAGCCAAAAATTCTATCTACATAGTATTGCGAACTGTTTGTGGAAATCTCTTCTTGCAATGCTGCGCTCTTATTAATTGTAACTGTTTTTCCTTGTCCACCAACTAATCCACCTGCACCGCGACCTGAATTTGTCGAAACACTTCCCATTGCAATACAGTTCATAATATTCAACTGCGTGCCATTTTTCACTTTAACCGAACCAACCAAGCCTCCAGCTAAAGACTCCCTATTATTATTATCTTTGTTTTCAATCTCTGCATTAACAATACAATTTTGAATTTCCAGCGTCCCCGACTGAACCTGTCCAATTAATCCACCTGCGGCACAATTTCCTGTAGTAGCAAGACTGCCACTGATATAACAATTTTCAATCTGCGAATCAGCACCTACAGTTCTCGCAATCGCTCCTACATGCTTTCCATCTCCCGTAATGGTCACATTGGACAAAATCAAATTTTTAACAGTTCCCGCCAAAACATTAAACAACGGCTGCGAAATTCCACTCAGCTCATATCCATTACCATCTAAACCAGCCGTTAGTGTTCTTGACTCCCACGACTCACCGCTTAGATCGATATCAGCCCCCAATCTAATATATTTACTTACACCAGAGGATTGATTTCCATTATATTGATTCTTTTGGTTTTCACCCATAACAGTAAACCACTGTTTTACATTACAAATCACATAGGGATACTCTTTCGTACCTTTTCCCGTGATTCCTTCATCTGCATACAACGCAATCCCCGCGTCTCCCACCTGCACATGGATCTCCGGCAAAGCAGTGTCTTCCGGTATCTCTTCGCTTTCCGGAATCACCGGAATATAGGTATAGATCGCCCCATTGTATTCTTCATTGGCTTTATCGTAGCCCTCCCAGGTCTTTTCTTCAGTTTCTTCTGGTTCACCGTCCTCATCGAAGCGGTCAAAATAGTCCTCCGGTGCCAGTCCGCCCCGAAATTCAGAATAGTCGCTGTTTTCTGCATCCAGTTTCCACGTGATACCCGACAAAGTCCGCTCGGTGGTTTCTTCTCCCATCGTCTCACGCACGGTAAGAGTCTCCGGGAACTGGATATCGGATTCTTTGCTTCCAAGCGGGAGAATCTGATCGGTGATCGATTCTTCCAACGGTACAAATTCCAGCGTTGTTTTCACCTGCTCTTCTTCCAGGACCGTGATCTGGATCACCGGAAGTTCGTCCTCATCTACCTCATAATTGCTGCTTTTCAGCTCTGCACGGAACAGGTAGATGCCCGGATTTTCCCCATCATAACGGGATGCCTGGCTCTCTTCTTCATCCAGAACCCAGCGCACCCTTACTTTTCGCCAGAAACCTTCCTTTTCGTCAATCTCTTCCTCGGTTTTCTCATCCGTCTTGACATCTTCCTTCGATTCATCCGTTTTTCCATTCGAAGAATCGGCATCTTCATTCAAATCTGCATTTCCACCCGAAGAACCGGAATCTGTCTTACCGGAATCGTCTTTCTCATCGGATTCACCGTTCCCCGGATTTGCATTTTCATCCTGAGAGTCCCCATTTTCCGCCGAATTTCCATCTTTCCCAGAATCTCCCTGTTCACCTGAACCGGATTCCGCTTTCTCTAAGCCCTCTCCACCTTCGCTTTTGTCTTTGCTATTCTCTCCGGCATCTTTTCCTTCGGTATCTTTTCCTTCGGTATCTTCTTTTTCTCCATTCTCTTCACTGTCCGTCTTTTCCAGCACGGCATCATCATTTGTGCGGTTGGCAAACGCTGCTACATTCTCATCGCTCCCTGCGTCAGGCACATCTTCGGTTTGCCCCCCCCCCCGCTGACAAAAACGTCTATGCTGTCCGGCATCTCCAGATCCTGATACCGGGTGCCATAGGGAACTTTCTGATACAGAACCTGTTCCGATAAACTCTCGATCTCCCTGATCTGATAAAAATTCGTGTTCGCATAAACTCTAGGCACAGAGCCATATGAACTGCACGTTATCACTACCACCATTCCTGCTGCCAGGATTCTTCTTTTTCTCCTTCTCATACGCTTTTTCCTCTCATTCTCGAAATGTTGATTATCCGTCATAAAGTGTGTATACACAAATGAGTCGTCACTATATTTATATTATAATAATCAACTCTCACAAATTCAAGACAGAATCTGTTCTTTTAAGCGCATAAAGAAAAACGAGACGACCGAAGTCGTCTCGTAAAAGTCTAACTTTGAGGGGGCACCTCATTCTCTTGACTTCTTTTTTTATTTCCCTTCTTTATATCATTGTTTTCCCAGGTTCTCCGGGGTTCTGCACCATGTCAGGAGCATTCCTTTTAAAAATTCCAGTTCCTGCGTGTGGTCTTCCTTGTGATCGTCCGCCCACACAATTCCCTGTGCATAGCGCTCAGCCACCGCCAGCATCGCAATCGCAACGCTTGTAAATAACTGCTGCTCCGGGATATCGGTCCGGATGCTTTTATCGCTCCTCGCCTGCTCATAGAACTTATGATACAGCGCTCCTGCCGGCTTCAAAACATCCAGATGTTCAGCCAGCGCTTCCCCCTTGACTTTCTCCCGGGAGATAAAGTTTTTATAGTTATTACTGAACCGGAGTATTTCCGGGCGTTCCCGGTAAATCCGGATGATCTGGTCCGTATAAAACTCAATGTACTGATACGCCGTGAATGATTCAAATATCTCCGGTCCCTTTTCTTCCAGAATCTTCTTCCAGAGATCGCCCCAGATTTTTCCGCTGATCGCTATCACAAGCTTGACCTTCGTCTGATAATAGTTATATAGGGTCGCAACGCCCACTTCCGCAGCGTCCGCCACTCTTTGTAAGCTGACATTCTCGATCCCATATTGCGAAAACAGCCTGAATCCAGCTTCCATCAGCTGTTCTTTCCGGCGCATCGCCTCTTTTTCATCCCGCTCTATATTTCTTGGCATTTCGTCCTCCGCGCCTTTTACTGACGTCTCTTGGATTTTTACAGGTATTCAAACATTTCTTTGGCATCTTCCTTGCGGATGGTCTCCTGTACGCTTGTAATGCGGACCTTCACCGATTTATTGCCGAAGGCAATTTCAATCACATCCCCAACCTTGACCTCCGCGCTGGCTCTTGCCACTTTATCATTCAGCATCACTCGTCCGCTGTCACACGCTTCATTGGCTACGGTTCTTCTCTTGATGATGCGGGACACTTTCAAATACTTATCTAGCCTCATATTTTTCCTTTCCATAGCCCCTTGCAGGGCACTTTCATCCTGGCGGAATCCCTTCGCTCCTATAATACTAAAGCCCTCCATGATATTTTATCACGAAGGGCTGTCTGTCACACATATATGTCTGAGATAATTATGCGTTTACCATATCCTTTAATGCTTTACCAGCTTTGAACTTCGGAGTCTTGGAAGCTGCGATCGGCATGGTCTCGCCGGTCTTCGGGTTTCTTCCCTCTCTAGCTGCTCTCTCAGCTACCTCAAAAGTACCAAAGCCAACCAGCTGAATCTTTCCGCCCTTAACCAGTTCCTCGGATACTGCATCTGTGAAAGCCTTGATTGCCTTCTCTGCGTCTTTCTTGGAAAGCTCTGCTTTCTCAGCTACAACTGCGATTAATTCTGTCTTGTTCATCGTATATTCCTCCTAGCTTATATCTTTGCACATGAATCCTCTTAGTTTTCTTCGTACATGCCCGCAAATCTTACTTTACATTTATATACATTTCTCCTTGCTTTGTCAAGGTTTTTTGCACTTTTCCTCACATTCCGAACCGACAATCGTTACGACTCGCAAATAGGAATTTTCTAAACTGAAAATTCCGTACGATGCCGTTTAGGCAGCAGATTTTTCCGATTTTAAATGCGAAGCATCGCCAAAATCATAGTTTGAAGCACACGCAAGCACTTCACACTGTGATTTTTTGGTGAAAACCCGTGTAGTATCTGTGAAATCCCTTGTGCTTTTATATCATTTCCGATATACCTCCATCTTATTCAGCATACTTCTCTTTTCCGATCATGTTTTCTATCGTTTTTGCATGCTTTTCTCCGTCTTTCAGAATATTGTTTTTACAGGCTTTCGTCAACCTTTTCGTTACAGTTACACTGTCTTCTTTACTTGCCTGAATCCCATTCTTATGGTAAGATCAAATAATGTATATCCGGCCTATTACGGCAAACATATAGAAAGGCTGAAAATTATTATGAAAAAGCAAAAACTATCTTCCCTTCTGCCTATCGCTGTATTTCTGATCTTTTATCTGGGGCTAGGAATCTGGTCAGAATATATCATGAAGATCCCGATGGGCTTTTACAACATTCCGATTGTTGTCGCATTTATGCTTGCGATCCTGACGGCCTGTTTCCAGAACCGTTCTCTTTCCTTTGACCGGAAACTGGAGCTGATGGGGCAAGGCATCGGAGATAAGAACATCATCACCATGCTTCTCATCTTCCTGACAGCCGGAACCTTTGTCGGTGTCGTAGGACGAAGCAGTGCTGAAAGCGTTGCTTATCTGATGCTGTCTCTTATCCCGGCCCGTTTTTCCGTTGCTGTTCTCTTTGTGGTAGCGTGCTTTGTCTCTACCTCCATGGGAACCTCCGTTGGAACCATCACCCTGATCGTTCCGATTGCCGCTGCCGTATCTGAGACCTCTGGTTTCTCTCTGGCCCTTTGCGTCGCATCTGTCATCGGCGGTGCCATGTTTGGAGATAATCTCTCTTTCATCTCCGATACAACCATCGCAGCCTGCAACGGTCAGGGATGTGCTATGAAGGATAAATTCCGTGAGAACTTCGGCATCGCACTTCCGGCTGCCATCGCTTCCCTGGCACTTATCCTGGTCGTTTCCTTCCATCAGGATCCGGGAGCTGCCATCATAAAACCATACAACCTGATTCAGCTGATCCCCTATCTTCTGGTATTAGCAGGCGGCATTGCCGGTATTCAGGTATTTGTCGTTCTGTTAGTCGGAATCGTATCCGGTGCCATCATTATGCTGGGCTCCGGCCAGACTACTCCCTGGGAAATGCTTACCAACATGGGTTCCGGCACTTCCGGCATGTTTGAGACCAGTATGGTTGCCATCTTAGTTGCAGCTATGTGCGCACTGATCCGTGAAAACGGTGGCTTCGATGTTCTTCTTAACGTTATTCATCGCATCTTCCGCGGAAAACGCGGCGGTCAGTTTGGTGTCGGCCTTTTAGTTACCCTGCTGGATATCGCAACTGCCAATAACACAGTAGCTATCGTTATGGCCAACCCTATTGCAAAGGAAATTTCTGAAGATTATGGCATCAGTGCCAGAAAGACAGCCTCCCTTCTGGATACCTTTTCCTGTATCTCCCAGGGAATCCTGCCTTACGGTGCTCAGATGCTGGTAGCATTATCGGCGGTTCATGAGCTGGGCTATGAACTGTCTGCCTTTGAGGTCATGCCGCTTCTGTTCTATCCAAGCATGCTGTTTATCAGTTCTTTAATCTGTATCTTTCTGCTTCCAGAGCGCGGAGACCGTGTCAAAGCAAAAAAATAACAGCGGAACCCTTTCCACTGCACACATAAAAAGCTAAACATAAGAAGAGCTGTCCGACTTTCTCGTCATCAGACAGCTCTTTTATGAAATATCTCGAAGTTTCACTATATAACCTCTCTTTCTTAATTTTAACAAAAAAGGGGCGTGTTCACAATTTATTTACTCATGCGTTTGTCGTGCGCCTTGCTGTGTTTTTTCTGTGAAAAATCATGGAGTATCTGTGAACTTCCTTGCGCTTTCGTCTGTTTTTCGATATATCTGTTATATCGAATACCAGTTTTTATCAAATACAGGACTATCAAAAACAGGATCGATGGACAACCGCCCAGGAGTTTTATCTCTCTTTACGTTTTCCATCGATCCCGTCTTCTTTTTTCTCTCACCGCCTGTTTCCAGGCAGATTTATCTCATTTATCTTTTTTATCCTTCCATCTGACGTCCCAGAAATCCGGCTGCCGTCGCCGCCAGCTTCATCTCCGCCCCTCCAAGCGCCTGCTTTGCCTCCCGGCTGAGGAGAATCACCGCCCCGATCGCATCGCCCTCGCTCAAAATCGGCACAATCACCTCGGCGCTGCTCTCCTCCATCTCATCCGAGGTAATCGGGATAAATGCTTTTTCTCCCCGCGCCGCACAGATATTCTGACGTTCGGAGACTGCCAGCTCCAGCGCCCGGCTGATCGTCTTCTGGTAATATTCCTTCTTTGGTCCCCCGGATACCGCGATGATCTGATCCCGGTCCGCGATGCAGACCATCAGCCCCGTGGACTGCGCCATCGCCTCCGCGTACTGCACGGCAAATGCCGCCAGCTCCACCATCGGTGAATATTTTTTCAATATGATTTCGCCCTCGCGGTCCGTGAATATCTCAAGCGGCGTCCCTTCCCGAAGGCGCAGCGTCCGGCGTATCTCTTTCGGGATGACAACGCGACCCAGATCATCGATTCTTCTCACAATTCCTGTAGCTTTCATGATTCTTCCTCCTGCATACCACGTTTGCCATATCGTGTGTCTTATGGGTAGTATGTGGAAATGCAGGCGGATTATACATCTGAAATGGTTCGTCCCAATTTTAGGACTGAAAATTTTTATATTTTTTATTCCTGCCGTTTCTTCGGATTCGGATTGATCGCCACACCGCGGTTGATGTCGCCCTGTAAATTCTTGCCGAACTGGTAATCATTACCCGGAAGAATCACGTTGAGCAGAACGCCCGCAATCGCTGCGATCGCAAGACCTGTCAGAGTAACCGAAGTTCCTGCCGCCTCAAAGGTCAGACCGTCGGAGAATCCCAGCCCGCAGACCAGAATTACCGCAGCGATTACCAGATTCCGGGATTTGGTTAAATCCACCTGGTTTTCGACCACGTTGCGGACACCGATCGCGGAGATCATACCGTATAGCATGAAACTAACGCCGCCGATGATAGCAGACGGCATCGAACCGATGACCTCTGCCATCTTCGGAATAAAGCTCAGAATCACAGCAAAGACAGCTGCAATCCGGATGACACGCGGGTCATGAACACGGCTTAATTCCAGAACGCCCGTATTTTCACCGTAAGTCGTATTGGCAGGACCGCCAACGAGTGCCGACAGAGATGTTGCGATACCATCGCCGACCAGCGTCCGGTGCAGTCCCGGATCCGCAAGGAAATTTTCTCCGACCGTCGCGGAGATCGCCGACATATCGCCGATATGTTCCATCATCGTCGCAAGCGCGATCGGCGCCATTACCATGACCGCCGTCGGGTCAAATTTGCACAGCTGGAACGGAGGAAGTCCGACCCAGGAAGCCGTCGCTACCTCTGAGAAATTCAGGATCGCACTTCCGTCCGGGTTTGTCATTCCCATCATCTGGAAAACTGCCGCCGCTGCATAGGAGATCACAACGCCCATCAGAATCGGAATGATCTTGAACATTCCCTTGCCCCAGATATTAAAAATGATGATGGTTCCCAGCGCAATCAACGCAATCAGCCAGTTTGTCGATGCGTTGGCAATTGCGGACGGCGCCAGCGAAAGACCGATACATATGATGATCGGACCTGTCACAACCGGCGGCAGATAGTGCATGACACGCTCCACGCCTGCCAGCTTGATGATCAGCGCCAGAATCAGGTACAGCGCACCAGCTACCACGATACCGCCGCAGGCATATGGCAATTTCTCACCCATCGTCATATCTGCAAAAATACCGCTGTCCAAGTTTGCCACCGTCGCAAATCCACCGAGGAATGCGAACGAGGAACCGAGGAACGCCGGGACCTTTAACTTAGAGCAGGCATGGAAAAACAGTGTTCCCAGACCCGCACACATCAGCGTTACCTGAATCGAAAGTCCCTCTCCCTCAAAATAGGTATTGACCAGAATCGGCACCAGGATCGTTGCGCCGAACATCGCGAACATATGCTGCAAACCTAAAAGCAGCATCTTCGGCAGACCCAGTGTTCTGGCGTCTTTAATGACCATGTTGTTTTCATTCATTTTAAATAGATACCTCCAACAATTCCCTTCATTTTGTAATGTATATAATTTTCATTCTCCAGAATATCCTTTTTGACTTCATTCGTCAACCTTTCTGCTGCGCTTGCTTCGATTTTCTATGAAACAAAAAAAGAGCTGTCCGACTTTCTCGTCATCAGACAGCTCTTTTATGAAATATCCCGAAGTTTCACTATATAACCTCTCTTTCTTTTATATTTTGTTTTAAATGTGCTATGGACCTCTTCCTTTCATATGAATCTCCTCCTTTGATTACATGTATCTATGTAAACTCTTTTAGAGATTGTATGATGATGGATTCCATCGATACCGATTTTTATCTTTTTATTTATTGGATAAATTCGGTTTTTAAAACCATGATCATGTTTTTTAGTAACTAACTATCCCATTGGACCGTCCTCCTTGTTCCTTATTTCGTCCTAGAAACTATGGTAACCGTTTGTTGGGGTTATCTCTGTTTCTTTTGATGGTTTTATTTTACTAGATAATTTCTGTTTTGTCAAGTATTATTTCTAATTATTTTCCATATTATTCTTTATTTATCTGATTATATTTTTGTAATTGTTGTGTAATTCAGTTTTATTCATTCTGTTTCTAATCATTATTTCACTTTATTGTCATGCTTTCTTATAAAGAAAGTCCCATAAGCAAAAAATGTGCCTTGGCGCATCCCACGGAGCATTTTTTGTCATAGGTCGAAGCCTCCTATGACAAAAAAAGAACCACCCCAAAAGAGTATACAGATACTGCACTACCCCTTCTGGAAATGGTTCTATTTTCTTCTATCTTCCCTAGTGGAACTGGAACACGATTCCAATCACAGCCGCCGCCACGATGTAGAAGATCGGGTGCTTTTTCCATTTGACTAAGCCGTACCAGATCGCAAGCGCCAGTACGATCGCCTTCCAGTTGATGATGGAAAACAGCTTGGAAAGCACCAGGCTGCCATCCTCGCCGACATGGAGGAACGCTATCTTTGCCACGCCGATACCGGCTGCCGCAATCAGGGCGGTAGATGCCGCGCGAAGTCCATAGAGCGCATTCTGTACGATCGCGGATGATTTAAATTTATCGAGAATCTTCGAGATAATCACAATGATGATGACCGACGGAAGCACCAGTGAGAGTGGCGCTGCCAGTCCGCCGAGAATCCCCTTAATATGGAAGCCGACGTAGGTCGCCATATTGACTCCCATCGGTCCCGGTGTGGACTCGGAGACAGCGATCATGTTGGAAATATCATTAAAGGTATACCATCCCGTCTCCTTGGAAATATTGTAAAGGAACGGGAGGGTCGCCAGTCCGCCTCCAATCGCAAACAGTCCGCAGCAGAAGAAGCGGAAGCATAATTCAAGTATCAGCATCATTTCTTCTCCCCCTTTCCGCCCTTCAGTACAATCCCGATCGCACCCGCCACGACAACAAGAAGCGCCGGGGAAACCGATGTAAACAGTGACAGTACAAACACAACCGCCGCAATCGCGATCGCGCCTTTATCAACCAGCGATTTCTTTGCCAGTTTGACAACCGCACTGCCGATCAGCACACAGACGCAGGCGCGGATGCCTGCAAAGGCGCTGCTCACAAAGCTAAGTTCAATAAAGTTCGAGATAAACGCCGCGATAATCATAATGATGACAAGCGACGGTGCAATGACTCCCAGTGTCGCCGCAATTGCCCCCGGAATCCCCCGATTTTTATAACCGACAAACGTCGCCGTGTTGACCGCGATGATACCCGGTGTACACTGACCAATCGCGTAGTAATCCATCAATTCTTCATCCGTCGCCCAATGGCGTCCATTGACTACCTCTTTCTGCAGCATCGGCAGCATCGCATATCCGCCGCCGAAGGTAAACCCTCCAATTCTGGCAAACGTCAGAAACATATCCAGCAGTTCTTTCATTTCTGCCCACTCCCTTCCGTATTATTGCTACACTTTTATTTCTCTGGAATTTCCAGTATATACCTGCTTATGTATCATACCAGAATTCAAGGAGCCTGAAAAATACCATTCGAATATAGAATATATATCGAAAAAATATAGTTCGCCTGTTATTCTATCGGATTTTGTTATATAATATATCTGCCGTATACACAGTTTTACAACGAATCCGAACAGGAAGGAGCATTTATGGAACTTCGCCAGTTATCCTACTTCACCACCATCGTCAACGAGGGAAATATTTCCCAGGCAGCCAAAAAACTGAATATCTCACAACCGCCGCTCAGCCACCAGATGAAGCTTCTGGAGGCAGAACTGGGTGTGACGCTGTTTGAGCGCGGTTCCCGCCGCATCCGACTGACACCTGCTGGAAAGACGTTCTATGACCGGGCGCTTGCGATCCTCGATCTGAGCCAGGCTGCCCGCACGGAGCTGACTGCACAGAAACAGGAGATTCAGGGCGTTGTGCGCCTTGGCATCATCTCCTCCGCCGTCGAATTTGTGACCCGGCATTATCTTGCCCCATTCCGGCGATCCTATCCCAAAGCCCTGTTTGAACTCCATGAGTCCAATTCCTACCACCTGCTCGATCTGCTTCACTCCAACCAGATCGACCTCGCCGTGATCCGGACGCCATTTGCCAAAGCCGGGCTGGAGATGCAGACACTGCCGCCGGAGGCGTTTCTGGCGATCGGGCGCGAAATGATCTGGAGCCATTACCAGGAATGCCCGAATGCCCTCCTGACTGATATTCCTGCATCCGAACCACAAAAAAGCCATACACCCGCGTCTCTCCCTCTCTCCGCCCTCACCCGCGCGCCGCTCATCCTTTACCGCCGCTGGCAGCCGCTGATTCTGGGATATTTTGAAGAACAGGCGCTGGAACCGAACATCGTCTGCATTGCCGACGATGCCAGAACCGCCCTTTTATGGGCGTCCGAAGGGCTGGGCATCGCGCTCGCGCCTGAATCTGCCCTCTGTTTAAATTCCGATCCCGCCCTGATCCGCCGGATCATCACCCAGCCGCAGATCCATTCAAGTATCTGTCTGGTCAAACGGAAAGAACGGAGTTTATCGCTGGTGGGGGATGCGTTTTTCCAAAGTTTCCATGCCACCGCTATTTCATAAATATGAATTTTATCCTATAAATTCAATTGACTTTACACTTTTTTCATTGGCATATTTACACAAAATCCGATATAATAAAATCAGGATACTTATTTACCATGAATTTCAGGAAGGGGGCAGAAGACGGTGCGCTTCTGCATGGACATATATGAGCGAAAATTTAACCAAACGAAAACAGCAGGCGCTGGAAACGCGGAAACGCATCCTGACCTGTGCGCTTGATCTCTTTGAAACAAAGGGATTTGAGGATGTCACCATCCAGGATATTGCGGATGCGGCTCAGACCTCGGTCGGCTCCATCTACCGCTATTTTAAAAATAAAGAAGAGATGGCGGCGCAGAATGCGGAACCGTTGGACGATCTCTACGTCAACTTCTATGAGCAGCTGAGTACCCATGCAAAATACAGGGATCTGTCCGCCATGGACAAGCTTGCCCGCTTTTATTTCTTCGTCCAGAAAGCCGTTTCCAGCTACAGCAACCTGCGGAGCCTCTATATCTACAACCTCCGGAATCAGCAGGAGGAATCCACCCTGACGGATGGAAGCCGCGCTCTCTACCAGATTTATCATTCCCTGTTTGAAGCCTGCCAGAAGGAAGATTCCATCCGGGCAGATTTAGACGAATATGATTTCTATGATCTGATGCTCCAGTCGAGCCGCGGAATGCTTCTGGACTGGCTGCTGCGGCGCAGACAGTTTGATATCGACACCCAGGCATTAAAATGGTGGGAAATCATCTTTTCATATATTAGAAAACCGATTTAATTTCGTGAAATTTCTTTTTAGATACCGGAATGGAACTGCTGGGCATTCATCACAATTCCATTCCGGTGTTTTGTCTATAAACTATCGTTCAGACTTCTGTACATCCTGTATTCTGTCTATATTGATTCATATATTACATTTTCTTTCAACTATTTCTGTTATAATAAATGAAATTAGCAAATTATCAGATTAATTATTGACTTTTGCTCTGAACCTGTGGTATTTTTTTAGTGAACATATTCAGTGAGTGCATTCATCTAAAAATTGTTTTACAAAATTGAACACACAGGAGGTAGGTACATGTCGGATAAATGGATTAAAATTCTATGCGGAAAATTATATACCGGACTGGAAGCTCGTTTTCTTGAACACGCAGAAATTCTGGTCCACGGCCAATACATTGAAGAAGTCGGCAGCAACCTCCCATGTCCGGAGGGAACTGAAATCTTGGATTTAAGCCACCTGACCGTGACTCCCGGCATGATCGACGCTCATATGCACCCGGAATTTTTCAACTGGCGCGATGTCTACAGCGATACCATCTACAACTCCGACGGTTACCGCACACTCGCCACCTATTGCACCGCCGAACGTGCCCTGCACGGCGGTTTCACAACTATCCGCTCAATGGGATGGTTCCGGGAATCCTATGAACTCGACGTCAAACGGGCAATCAACGAGGGATATCTCCCTGGCGCCCGCCTGGTTGTTGCCCCGCATCTTCTCGGTACAACCGGAAGCCATGCGGACATGACGCAGACCGTCCGGAGCAACCCGGTTCTCTGCGATTTCATGGAACACCAGTATTCCGGGCTTGGAAATGGACCGGATTTCTTCACGGCAGCGGTCCGGCGGGAGAAAAAGCTCGGCGCCGATTTTATCAAAATCATGGCAACCGGCGGATTTGCCACTCCGTATGATGATCCGGACGACATCCAGTTAAATGATGCGGAATTTAAAGCGATTTTCGATACCGCCAGAGAACTCCGAATTCCGGTCACGGCTCACGCCTACGGACCGCGCCTCATGAAAAAACTGATGGGCTTCGGTATCACGGGAATCGAGCACGGCTCCCTCATGGATGAAGAATCCGCCGAAATGTTTGAACAGACCGGAACCTATCTGGTTCCTACCTTCAGCCCGTTCCATGAAGCGATTTATCCGGATCCGAAAAAAATGGCACAGAAGTCCCCGGAATTTCAGCGCAAGCTGGGAATTTATCAGGAACGGATGCAGAAAGGTCGGAAAATCATCGTGGACAGCCACATCAAGCTGGGCTACGGCACCGATTTCGTCGCTGCCTACCAGAATTATGAAAGCGGCATGGAATTCCGCTGCATGATGGAGAGCGGCATGGATGCTTTCCGTATCTTACAGGCTGCCACGAAAAATAACGCAGAAATCTGTGAAATTGACTCCATCACCGGCACTATCGAAAAAGGCAAATACGCCGATATCGCCGGATGGAAGCGGGATCTTCTCACCGACAAGGATGCCTTGCGCGACTGCTCCTTTGTCATGAAAGAGGGCACCGTCTATGAAGCGAAAAGTTATCTGAATGTAGAATAAATAAAACGCATTCTGAACCATTACAGCAAGGAGGAAATGACTATGACATTTATGGAACTTAAAACTGCCCCTCACCTGTTGATTTTCGTTATTGTTTATTTTGGTGTTATGATTGGAATCGGCGCCTGGGCATCAAAAAAAATAAAAAGCAGTGAAGACTATGCACTCGCCGGTCGAAGCTTAGGTCCGTTCGTCTTAATGGGAACACTGCTCGCGACTTCCGTCGGAAGCGGAACCATCACCGGCGGCGGCAACTCGCTCGCTTACAACTACGGCTACTGGGCTGGTATCCAGTGGGTTATCCCGTTCATCGTTTTCTGTATCATCTATATGTGTGTATACAAGCAGATTCGAAAGAGCAATTGTTTTACCGTACCGCAGATTCTCCAGCAGAAATACGGCGCTGAGACCCGGATCCTAGGTTCTGTCATCAACCTCTTCGGTATGGCTGGTATCATTGCTTCACAGTACAAAGGATTTGGATACGTTTTAAATATTACAACCGGTATTGATCCGAAAACCTCTACCGTGATCGCAACTATTATCATTATTATCCTCTCTGTTACCGGCGGTCTTTTCTCCGTTGCATGGACAGATGCAGTCAGCGCATTCCTAATCGTTGCCTGTTGTATCGTCGGTGTTCCGTTTGTCCTCAAAGCCGGAGGCGGCTGGGAGTCCATCACCGCCACCGCAGCTGCAATCGACCCGAATAAGCTTTCCTTCTTCGGCGGACGCAACATCATCATCTGGATCGGTTCTTTCCTGCCGCTTATCCTTCTTGAGACCGGCGACCAGAACTTCTATACCCGTCTGACCGCTGCCAAGACTGATAAGACAGCCAGAAACGCCATCATCGGATGGGGCGTTATGGCGCTCATCGTTATGCCGTGCGTCGGCATCATCGCCTTCACCGGAAGCGTTTTATTTGGTACCAACATTGACGCAGGTATGTCCTTCCTGTCTACCACGACGATTATTCCGGCATTCATCGGCGGCATGCTGTTAGCAGCTTCCACCGCATTCATCATCACAACCGGTACTTCTTACCTGCTGACCTGTGGAACCAGTGTTACGTATGACTTCTACAAACAGTATATCAATAAAACTCCGGACGACTCCCAGACACTCTGGGTAAACCGGATCGGTACTGCTTTAATCGGTATCATCGCCCTGATTATTTTAAACTTCTTCCCGACAATTCTGGCGCTTCAGAACTGGTCCTACACCATGATCGGCGCCAGCATCACACCAGCAGTCCTCGGCTCCATGTTCTCTAAGAAAGTAACCCGTCCGGCTGGCTTCCTGTCCATGCTTTGCGGCGCGATTGCAACACTTACCTGGGAACTCCTCGGATGCCCGGGCGGATATCAGAGTGCTCTGATTGCAGCTCCTATCTCTATCCTGGTACTCGTTATCGTATCTGCCTGCACACAGAAAACACTGGCAGGCGAAGCTGCATAAATAATACTCATTGTGTTTAACCGGCAGTCCCGGCGCGACTGCAATTTTCCACCGCGTTTGGAACTGCCGTTTCCATTAAGAAAGAAGGGATTTCATGGCTTTTTATCTGAAAAATGCACACGTGCTGGATGTAGAAAAAGGAACCTTTTTCTCAGCTGATGTTAAAATTGAAAACAAAAAAATCGTTTCACTGGACGAAAAAGCCCCGGACGGAGCGGACGCGGTCGACTGTACCGGCAAATATCTGACTCCTGGCGTCATGGACGCCCATGTCCACCTTGTCTGGGATGGTACTTCCCCGGATCCGATGGGGGATACCATCAAAGACGGCAACTATGTCTGCTTTGCAAAGGGTGTCCGCGGCGCAATGGATTCCCTGAAAGCGGGTGTTACCACCGTCCGAGATGTCGGCTCCCACGATGACGCCTCCATTCCGCTGGCAAGCGCGATCAACCGTGGAATTATCCAGGGCGCCAATATTCTCCCTGCCGGAAGCGCCATCCAGGGTTCCTACGGACACTGCCCGATGATTGGTTTTATCGCAAATACGGAGGCACAGCTGATCGATCGCATCAAGCGCTTAAAGGGCTATGATATCGAAATGTCAATCCCGCCGATCCACTGGGCAAAAATCATGGCGAGCGGCGGAGCTGCCGGTCTGGAAGATGTCGGTCCGTGTATGTATTCGCCGAAAGAACTGGAAACACTGGTGTATGAGGCGCACCGCCTGAATATGAAGGTAGCCGCCCATGCGCTCTCCTATGACGCCATCTCCAAATGCGTGGACGCTGGCATCGATACGATCGAGCACGGCGCTGAAATGACCGAAGAAATCCTTCTAAAAATGAAGGAACAGGGACAGTGCTGGGTACCGACGGTAGCCGTTTACAAGAGTCTTGTAGAGAGCGAGGGCATCATCGCTGATGTGATTGTAGAAAAAGCAAAGGTAGTCGCTGAAAACCAGCGGAAATCCTTTAAAAAGGCAATGGAAATCGGTGTGAAAATCATTCTCGGAAGTGACGCCGGCTCTGCCAACTTTGGTCCGCACCCGTCCGCCTACCTGGAAATGTTTACCATGCACGAATACGGCATGCCAAACGCAGATGTCATCCGGTGTGCGACCATCGCAGCTGCCAACGAACTCGGCATCGGCACACAGCGCGGCTCGATCGAGGCTGGCAAACTGGCGGATATCCTGATTCTGGATGCTAACCCGCTCGATGACCTGCACGCGTTTACCGACCATCTGTGCAGTGTCTACAAAGAGGGTGTTCTTATTTGACATTTATCCAATTCCTATAGCGGATAACTGCGTGCGTATTTCGTTCCCCCTAATACGCGCGCAGTTTTTTTCATTTTAGCGAAAAATCGCCTCGTTTATTTATCGTATATTGAATATTTTTTTATACATTACCGCATTCCGTTTAATTTTTCCAGTAAATTACTTTCAATATCGTTTTTTAATATAAATTACACAAAATTTTTAATATATAACACAAATGGCAGATTTTTCAGTTGACATATCGAAAAACCGCACGTATAATTGGCATCAATTCAGGAAAAGCAGAATAAACATAACAGAAAATAATTGCAAGGGCGCATCTCTTTTACGATGAATGCGTCCTTGTTTTTATTTATATGGCAACTGATCACGTGCCGGCTTACCGCGGGCACAGCTGAAAAAGAGGAGGAACCATTATGAAAAAAAGGTGATAACAGCAACGGCAATGATGGCTTTAGCAGCTATGGCAATGGCAGGATGCGGACAGTCTTCTGCTCCGGCAGAAACAACCGCAGCTGCTACCGATGCCCCAGCGGAAGATACGACCGCTTCCTCCGATGAAACGAAAGAAACCAGCGCTGGCGCCAAGGACGCGCTGAAAGGCGTAAAGCTTAAATTCGGTACCACCGCACTGTTCGCGCCGTTTACTTACTACGACACAGACGGAACCACATTGATTGGGTTTGATATCGATATGATGAACGCCCTGAAAGATTATCTGGGATTTGAGCTGGACGGTGATATCCAGGTTATGGATTATTCCGCACTGACTGCCTCCCTGGCAGAGGGAAAGCTGGATATAGGCATGGCTGCCCTGTGTGCAACCGACCAGAGAAAAGAGGTCATGAACTTCTCCAAGACATATTATGACGCAGGTCAGGTTGTCATGGTCAATACCGAAAGCAGTCCGAAAGAGATTACCGGCGAAGAAGCACTCCGAAGCGGTGACTACAAGGTAGCAGTTGAAAAAGGAACTGCCTCCCACATGTACGCACAGGCAAATTTCCCAGAATCCTGCATCGGGGTACACGATACCATCACTCCTGTTATGAATCCCTGGAACAGGGTAAGGTAGATGCCTGCTTACAGGATCTCGCCGGAGCTGCCTACTACGTTAAGACAACCGACGGCACCAAGCTTGCAATTGCCGGTGATGATTTCAATCAGGGACAGTCTCCATACGCGATTGCACTTTCCTTTGATTTCTGCAAAGAAAACCCGACCGTCAAAGATGCTTTTGATGCGGCTATCGATGCACTGGAAGAGGACGGAACCATCGCAGAACTGGAAGCGAAATGGTGTGAATAACACAAAGACAGGAGAGATTTGATGGATTTTAGTTTTTTAACAGTACTTTTACCGATGCTGTTCCGTGGTCTGAAGGTTACCCTGATGATTGCGGGTGTCGGTATTACACTTGGCTTCATCATCGGATGCCTTTCTGGATATGCGCTTCAGTCCCACAACAAGATTGCAAAAATTATCGCCAATGTATATATCTGGATCATCCGCGGTACGCCGCTGATTGTGCAGGCCTTATATATCTACTTTGTCATTCCTAAGATAACCGGCATCGAACTTTCAAGCAATACCGCCGGTATTGTCACAATCATGATGAACTCGGGCGCATTTATTTCAGAAATCGTCCGTGGCGCATTGGAAAGCATCGACGTCGGACAGAAGGAAGCTGGTTTTTCACTGGGACTTACATACAGACAGACGCTGGTCCATATCATCATACCGCAGGCGTTCCGGATTGTCCTGCCTCCGCTGTTTAACCAGTTTATCACATCCGTGAAAGATACCGCTCTTTTATCCGTCATTGTAGTCAACGAGATTACAAAACAGATTAATAACTACACCGCGCTCAACTTTAAGGTAATCGAGGGTTATACAACCGGAGCAATTTTCTATCTGGTGCTGATCTCTATTTTGATCCTGCTCCAGAAATATATCGAGAAAAAGCTTCGCGGAAAGCCAAGCAACCGGATTTTAAAGGCTTCATAGCTCGTAAAAACGCCTATCAATCTAGCCGGGAAAAGGGGGAGAATTGCATGATTCATATAGAACATCTTTCAAAAAAATTTGGAGATCTGGAAGTATTAAAGGACATTAACCTGGATGTAAACGAAGGTGAGGTTGTCTGTATCATCGGACCATCCGGTTCCGGGAAAAGTACATTTCTCCGATGCATCAATCAGCTGTAGGTAGCCACCAGCGGTGTTATTGAATACGAAGGCAAAAATATGCTGGAACCAAAGGCAGATATCCGGAGATTCCGGGAAGAAGTCGGCATGATATTTCAGAGCTTTAATTTATTTCCCATGATGAGTGTGCTGGATAATATTACGCTCGCACCGATTCTGACCGGTCATATGAAGAAACCGGAGGCTGAAAAGCTGGGAATGGAGCTGCTTGACAAGGTAGGTCTGGCAGATAAAGCCGATGTAAAGCCCGTCACTCTCTCCGGCGGACAGAAGCAGCGGGTTGCCATCGCCAGAGCACTGGCGATGCAGCCAAAAGCGCTCCTCTTTGACGAACCAACCTCCGCACTCGATCCAGAGCTGGTCGGAGAGGTTTTAAACGTCATGAAGGAGCTGGCAAAATCGGGAATGACGATGGTCATTGTCACCCATGAGATGGGCTTTGCCCGTGATGTTTCTGACCGGGTGCTCTTTATGGCAGACGGCTATGTGGTTGAGGAAGGAAAGCCAGAGCAGATCTTTACCGCCCCGCAGCATAAACGGACCAAGGCATTCTTATCAAGACTGCTGGCATCTGCGTAGACCCACTATCAAAAACATAAGTGTCGACAGCCGCTTCGCGATCAATAAGATTGCGGAGCGGCTGTTTTCTGCCATAGGAAACCTCGTTCTATGTGCCATGGCACATTCCTTCTTATAAATTCAGATCTCCCAGACTGGAAAGATAATGTTTGCATATATCCAGGAATTCCCTGTTTTTTTCAGCGAAAAAGCTGTTCTTCATCCATACATAATTAATGAAGGTTTTGTTTTTAAAATCGTTAATAAAAATCTGGCTCATAACACCGCGATCCAGTTTTTTCTGTACGACAAACTTGTATACAAATGAGAGACCAACATTTTCAATGACAAGATTGTGAATGGTATTGATGGTTCCGACTTCTACAAAAGAGGCGAAATTATGTATGTCCTGATTGTAACCGTGAAGAATAGAACGCAGATTGAGATAGGATTTTGAACCTTCTTCTCTGAAAATCAACCGATAGGGATGTAATTCTTTAAAATCTACGGTTTTTCCGGCCAGCGGATGAGTGGGAGCGCAGATGGTTTCAGACTCGAATAATTCGTGACATTCATATTCTTCCGGTGGACAGTAGGTATCCACAATACAAGCCTGGATTCTTCCGTTTGCTAATTGAACTAACAAGTCATCAGATTCTCCCATATAGATGCTGACCTTTTTTTCAGGGTATTTGTCCAAATATTTTCCCATTACTTTTGCAGCAAATGTTTCTCCGAATCCGGTCAGGGAACCCAGTTTGAAAACGTCAGGTTCGTTGATGGGGACAGAAAGCCGGTTTTTTATGATTTCTGAATCAGCCTGTACAGATTGGGCATATGAGCGGAGGAGACGTCCTTGATCGGTTAGGTGAAGTCTTTTTTTCTCATCATAATAAAATAGTTTTGTTCCGTAATACTGTTCCAGATATTTGATGTGCTGAGTTACGGCTGGTTGAGTCATATGAAGCTTTTCAGCGGTTTTGGTATAATTTTTCGTTTCACAGAGCTCTAAAAAGGTACTGAGCTTATAATTTAACACAGATATACTCTCTCCTTTCTGCGTGAATATCTGTATAAGGCGTTTAGTGGGGGGGGTGGCTATATCAAATGTGAAATAACGCACATTTAGTAGCAAGAATGCCTTGGTATTCTTGAATTTGTAGACCAAAATTCAGACTAAAGTCTGTATAATACAGATTTATCACTTTATAAAATAACATAATTTCATTTTATTTGATTTATATGCTAAGATCAAGACAAAGAAAAATATTTTTCGCGAATTTCAAAATAGTATACTTAAAATTATGAATGTTAGGGAAAGGAGGAACTATGGAATACCCGATTGGAATTGAGATGTCGAAGGACTATTTATCGTATGAGGTCAGTAAGGCTGCGTACAAGTTGGTGCACGATGTTATGCTGGTGCAGCCGGGAGAGAACGTAGTAATTACCGGAGATACCTCTACGGATAAACGTGTACTGGAAGCTCTCATGAGCGCAGCTTATACTGTTGGAGCCAATCCGCTGCTTGTTTTCGCACCGACCAATTTAAGTACCTATTCAGAACCGGCGGCTCCGCTTGGAAATGCAGTTGCTGTTTCCGATGTCTGGATTGAGTTATCATACGGTTCCATCTTCCTGAGTGATGCATGGAAGAGAGCAATTGATTTTGGCTGCCGTTACATTAATCTTACCGGTATGGATGCAACCATGATCGTGAATTGTATCGGAAGAGTCGATGTTAACAAGGTAGTAGAGCTGGGAGAGGCTTTAAAGGCTAAATTAGAGGCAGGAAACGATATTATCATTAAAGATAATAATGGAACTTATTTAACAGCCCAAAATGAGGGAAGAAAAGTTCGTCACTCCGGTCAGCTGGCAACCTTTAAGGGGTATCCGTTCATGATGGCTGGCCAGATTAGCTGGTGTCCAATAGAGGAAACGATTAATGGAACCCTTGTATTCGATGTTGCGATTTTCCCGCCGACCGACATGGGTGCAATTTCTGAAAATGTGAAACTCACCTTGGAAAATGGACGTGTAACTAAGATTGAAGGCGGAAAAGAGGCCGAACGTTTCAGCGCATGGCTGCATTCGTTCAACGATCCGAATATGTTCCGTTTGGCACACTATTCACTCGGATTCAATCCGGGCGTTATGAAACCAACCGGACGTATCGTAGAAGATGAACGAATTTTTGGATGCATGGAATTTGGTATTGGAAGTCAGGGTAAAATGATTCGCGGAAGCTACTGGACAGCAGCTTCTCACACAGACGGTGTAGTATCGAAACCTACAATTATCGTAGATGGCGTGACAATTGAGGAAAACGGAAAATATGTGGATCCGCAACTTGCTGAAATCTGCAAGCAGATGGGAGTTGAAGGATATTAATCCATAGTCATTAACCTTATAACAGAGGAAAGGAGCTTCCTGTATAATAAAAAGCGTAGACGTTGAAAATTGAAAATACCTCAGAGTACAATAAGACTACTGACTGGCAGGTTAGTAAAAATCTTATTATACAGAGAGGTATCTACAATGAAGTCTAACACACAGAACGCAAAAATTGAAGCTATTACAGAAAAAACTTTGGTACTCGGAATTGATGTCGGAAGTGAAATGCACTATGCCAGAGCTTTTGATTACAGAGGAATCGAGTATTCGAAGAAGCCATTTAAGTTTAGCAACACAGAGGCCGGATTTGTGACATTTAAGGAATGGATCCTGGACCTCAAAGAAAGACATGAGAAGGATAAGGTGATTCCAGGTATGGAACCGACCGGGCATTACTGGTTCAATCTTGGAAAGTTTCTACAGGATAATGAAATGAAACCGGTGCTTGTAAATCCTCACCATGTGAAAAAATCAAAAGAACTCGACGACAATAATCCGACTAAAAATGACCGTAAGGATCCGAAAGTTATAGCAGGATTAGTTAGAGAGGGACGTTACATGATCCCATATCTGCCGGATGGTGTTTATGCTGATCTTAGAACAGCATCAAACATAAGATTCCAGTTACAGGCGGAACTTACAAGAATTCAAAACAG
>NZ_QUFH01000016.1:0-54293 GCF_003478415.1 Clostridium sp. AF27-5AA | reverse complement strand
CCTGAAGGATGAAAGATAGAGAGTAGAAGAAATTCAGTGTGCAGTTTTGAAGGTATATAAAGAAGACCGTTGTACAGAAATGTATGACGGTTTTTTGTGTAATAGGAAATTCCTTGGAAGTCCCTATTACACAAAAAGGCACTAACGTGCCAATGATGCGCACGTATGCGTTGACAGAAAACTCATTGTTTTCTGCTTTTTATAGCCGCGGAGGTATCTGGTGTTTTGCACATCTCTTTTTGAGTGCTGTGCTGTTTCTGCGTCGTCAGAAAGACTATCTCTTTCTATTTTTGCCAAGATTATATGAGTTCTGAACCCGAAATTTAAGGATGCGTCATGCTGCTCATGCAGCGAGAAGACGGTAACATCCGATGAAAAGAATAGATTTTTCGATTTTTTTGAAAAAGTAGTTGACATTTAAAATATAATCGGTTATACTTATCTACGTTGTTGGAAAGCAATATTCCTCGATAGCTCAGTCGGTAGAGCACGCGGCTGTTAACCGCGCTGTCGTAGGTTCGAGTCCTACTCGGGGAGTTTTTTGATCCATATACTTTATGGACCTTTAGCTCAGTTGGTTAGAGCAACCGGCTCATAACCGGTCGGTCCCGGGTTCGAGTCCCCGAAGGTCCACTCTACCCAATATGAGGTAAATAAATAATTTAATATTTGGCCCGGTGGCTCAGCTGGTTAGAGCGCCGCCCTGTCACGGCGGAGGTCGTGGGTTCGAACCCCATCCGGGTCGTTTTGATACGACTGTTATAAATTGGTTCGCGTAAGCGGATTGAGGGACAGAGTATCGTAATGGGGTCTTAGCTCAGCTGGGAGAGCATCTGCCTTACAAGCAGAGGGTCACAGGTTCGAGCCCTGTAGGCCCCATTTCATTGTCGGAAAGTAAGAAGAATTTTTGGTTGATATATCGATATAATTTGAAATAAATCAACAATAAAAGAAATTTAAAAAAATCTAAAAAACAGTTGACATTCTTCAGAATGAGTTGTATAATATGACTTGTTCGTTAAGAATAAAAAGTATGTGTGTGTAGCTCAGCTGGATAGAGCACTTGGCTACGGACCAAGGTGTCGGGAGTTCGAATCTTCTCACGCACGTCGATTTCTCTGGTTGTCAGAGAGCAAAAAGCATCCTTTTGAGGGTGCTTTTTTTGTATAATAGGGAATTCCAAGGAATTTCCTATTACACAAAAATGCACTAACGTGCCAATGATGTGCACTCGCGCGAAGATGCAGGTTGTCGCAAGTGACGCGCTCGGCGCGAGAATGTGTCAAGGCAGCAATTGTTCACAGGTAGGAATTTTCTGAACTGAAAATTCCGTACGATACAGTTCTGGCAACAGATTTTGTCGATTTGGAATGTGCAGTATCGGCAAAATCCCGTTGATGGGCACACGTGTGCGAACCGTAACCCTGAGCACATTCTTTATTCCGTTTACGACAGCCCGGAATTGACTTTTTACCGCATGACCGATATAATAATAGGGCTGTCCCTATCAAGGCAGATAGCTTTGCGGTTTCTATGAAAGACCGCGTGGAGGAATTATGAAAACAGAATATCTGATAAAAATTGGTTCTGTCGCGAAATGGCTGGTGCCGTTTTTTGCAGCGGTGGCGCTGCTGAACGCGTAGGTTTTAAGTGGGCAGAATAAAATAGAAAGGCTGGGAAGAAGCTGGGAGATGCATCACGGATTCTGACACAGCGGAAAGGAGAAGAGATGCAGTTAGTTCAGTTAGATATGAAGCAGATATCGAGCGAGGCAGAGATTTACGACTGCCTGGTCGGTCAGATGAATTTTACCAATGCCGATGAAAAACCGGAATGGATGAATGTGATTGAGATGAACGAGCGGGATCCGTATGAGATGGATACAGAAGAACAGCCAGAGGATCCGGAGTTTAAGAAAATTCTGGAGACACCGGAGAAGACATTGGATGGTCTGGTACAGATGCTGGCTGCCCGCCTGGCAGATGATTACTGCCTGGAAGTAATCCGGGATGAAGCGGCGGATGATGAGAAGAAAGAACTGGAAAAACGTCTGGAACGCGCACTGGAAGATGCGGCGCGCACAATCGATGAAAGAGACGGGAAATTGTATGCAATACTTGAGGATACAAAACCCATGGCATTCTCCGTTATCTGATGAGCCGGAAGAAGGATTGATTCCGTGTGAGGTGGTTCGGTCTTCCCGGAAGACGATCGCCATCCAGATCACGGCGGAAGGACGCCTGGTACTTCGGATTCCGAGGAGGGCTTCGGTGCAGGCTGCGATGCGGTTTGCCGAGGAGCACCGCGACTGGATAGAAGTCCATTATAAAGAAGCGGTGGAACGCCAGAGGAACCGGAAAACATATGGAGCGGAAGAAATCCGAAATTTCACAGAAAAGCTGCGCCCGGTGCTCATGCACCGGGTTGCTTTATATGCGGCGTGCATGGGCGTAACCTATGGAAAAATCACAATCCGGAACCAGAAAACGCGTTGGGGAAGCTGCAGCGCAGCTGGAAACCTAAATTTTAACTGGCGGCTGGCACTTTTGCCGGAGGATCTGATGAATTATGTGATTGTCCATGAGCTGGCACACCGGCTGGAAATGAACCATTCCGCGCGTTTCTGGACGCAGGTGGAGAATATACTGCCGGACTGGCGGGAACGGCGCAGGCGGCTTAGGGAGTATGTGATATAGAAAAGAAGCACAGACATAGATAATAGGAGGAACAAAATGGCAGAAGAAGTCTGGATGCTTCAGACCAAGAAAGCAGATTTTAAGCAGATCGGGGCGCGGTTTCGGATCGATCCGGTTACGGCGCGTATTATCCGGAACCGTGGGATCGAAGGAGAGGCGGCGATCGACCGCTATTTAAATGGCACGCTGGATGATCTGTATGATCCGATGCTGTTAAAAGATATGGAGCGTGCCGTTTCCATCCTGTGCGAGGCTGTGGATACTGGAAAGAAGATACGGATCGTCGGTGATTATGATATTGACGGCGTCTGTTCGACGTACATATTATTGCAGGCATTTGAACGGCTGGGCAGTGATGTAGATTTTGAGATACCGGATCGCATCAAGGATGGCTACGGAATCAATGAATCGATCATCGAACAGGCGCACGCGGACGGCGTGGAGGTGATTCTGACTTGTGACAATGGTATTTCCGCGTTCCATCAGGTGGAGCTGGCGAAGAAATATGGCATGACGGTTGTCATCACGGATCATCATGAGGTGCCCTTAGATGGGGAAAAAGAGAAGATTCCCCCGGCGGATGCGGTGATCGATCCGAAACAGGCAGACTGTCCGTACCCATTTCCGGAGATCTGCGGCGCAGTGGTGGCGTACAAGCTGGTGCAGGTTTTATATGCCCGCCGGGGCGTGCCGCAGATGGAATGGCTGGATTTGCTTGAATTTGCCGCGATTGCGACGGTCGGTGATGTGATGAAGCTGCAGGATGAGAACCGGATTCTGGTAAAATACGGTCTTAAAAAGATGGCGCAGACCAAAAATCTAGGGCTTCGCAGACTGGCGGAGAAAAATAATCTTGATCTGGGGGCGATCACAGCATACCATATCGGATTTGTCATTGGACCGTGCCTGAATGCGGGCGGACGATTAAAAACGGCAAAGGAAGCGCTGGCGCTTCTGCGGGCGCAGAGTGAGGAAGAGGCAGAACGCCTGGCAGAGGAACTTAAGGAATTAAATGATACCCGCAAGGATATGACTGAGCAGGGGACTGAGGCGGCGAAGCTGCAGGTAGAGAGCTGGTACCAGAAGGACAAGGTGCTGGTGGTCTTTCTGCCGGAATGCCATGAATCGCTGGCGGGCATTATTGCAGGGCGCCTGAGGGAATATTATCAGAAGCCGGCGATCGTGCTGACGCGCGGCGAGGAGGCGGTCAAAGGCTCGGGACGTTCCATCGACGAGTACCATATGTTTAAAAAGCTGACAGAGGTCAGCGATCTGCTGCTCAAATTTGGCGGGCATCCGCTGGCAGCCGGGCTTTCGCTGGAAGAGAAGAACATTGACGAGTTCCGGCGCAGACTGAATGAAAATGCGGGGCTGACGGAGGAAGATTTTAAAGCGAAAGTCTGGATCGATGTGCCGATGCCGGTGGGATATGTGACAGAACGCCTTGTGAGGGAGCTTTCCTGTCTCGAACCGTTTGGACAGGGCAACGAAAAGCCGCTGTTTGCAGAGAAATCACTCCGCATCCGGGCGAGCCGCGTACTGGGGCGCAACCGGAATGTCGTAAAAATGACGTTGGAAGAGACAGACGGACACGCGATCGAGGCGCTATATTTCGGTGACGGAACGGCGTTTGAGGAAGAGCGCGCCGGACGGCGGGAGATCGACGTCGTGTATTATCCGGACATCAATGAGTACAATGGAAGAAAAACGCTGCAGGCGGTGATCCGCCGTTATAAATTCCGGGGGTAAATGGCATGATAACGAGAAAAGATGTGATGCCGGTCAATTTCCTGAAAAAAGAAAAATTTACCGGAAGTGATACCGGGATGCGCTACCGGATGGAGATGACAAAGCGCGAAGTACCGAAAGAAGACGGCGCAGATGGCGAGACGGTCGAGGAGACAGTCCTGACTGTGACATCGTGGCCGGAACCATATGGATACGACGCAACGCCGGAAGAGGAGAAGACCCGCGAGGAATTTCCATTTTCGGAAGAAGGAATTGTGAGCGGGGTAGAGTGGCTGAACGGGCAGCATGCGCGGTATGTGAAGCCTGAAAAATAGACGGTTGCGTGAACAGAAAGAGTGAAAAAGTAGAATGAGTTGGAAAAAGACATTTTATGAGGGGCTAAAGAGCGGTATCCCCATTGGACTGGGGTATCTGCCGGTCTCCTTTACGTTTGGCTTCCTGGCGGTGTCGGGCGGTCTGCCGGTCTGGGTAGCAGTTTTTATATCGCTGACGAACTTAACGAGCGCCGGACAGTTCGCAGGGACAAACCTGATTCTGGCGGGGGCTGGGTACTTTGAGGTGGCATTGACGACGTTTGTCATCAACCTGCGCTATATGCTGATGTCACTGTCCCTGTCCCAGAAGCTCGATGAAAAGACGGGAACCGGGGCGCGCCTGGCACTGGCATTCGGCATCACGGATGAGACGTTTGTCGTCAGTTCCCTGCATCCGGGCATTTTGAAAGCGTCGTATATGCTGGGACTTATCACGATGCCGATTCTGGGGTGGAATCTTGGAACCTGGCTGGGAGGCGCGATCTCGGCGGTTCTGCCGCAGGCGCTGCAGAATGCGATGGGAATTGCCCTGTACGCGATGTTTATTGCACTGATTCTGCCGGCGGCACGCAAATCGCGGTCGGTGTGCTGCGTCATCATTCTGGCAGTTGTGATGGTGTGCATTTTAAAATATGTTCCGGTTTTTGCCGGTATTTCCTCCGGTTTCCGGGTGATTCTGGTTACGATCGCGGCATCGGCGTTCGGTGCATGGAAATTCCCGCATGATCCGGACGGTAAAGAAGCCGGTCAGGACGAGAGTCAGAAAGAGGGGGCAGAATGATGAATACAGCAGAGGCAGCAGGAGCAGCCGGAACACTCGATATGAAATACGTGCTGACCTGTGTCCTTTTGATGGCACTGGTTACATATATTCCACGTGTTCTTCCGGTTACGATTTTCCGGAAACAGATCCGTTCGAAGTTTATCCGAGCTTTCTTAGATTATACGCCGTATGCAGTGCTGGGAGCATTGACATTTCCGGATGTATTTACCTCCACAGGACATCTCTATTCGGCGGTCGGAGGAACGATCGTAGCGGTGATTTTGGGATATAAGGGAAAGAGCCTGGTGGTAGTGGCGATCGCGGCGATTGTGACGGTTTACCTGCTTGAGATGGCAGGCGGAGCCGGTCTTTTGGCGTCGCTTTCATTTTAAGAAAAATTTAAAATGAATATGCGCGAAAGCGCGGGAAATTCATCATAAATAAAAACGAAAGGTGCAGACAAGATGATTACAATGAAGGGAGCCGCTGTTTCGGCAAAGCTGAAAGAGCAGGTGGAAAAAGGGCTGGAAACCCTGACATGGGTGCCGAAACTGACGATTATCCGGGTGGGCGAGAATCCGGATGATATTTCCTATGAGAAAGGCGCGACGAAGAAGCTGACATCGTTCGGGCTTGAGGTGGAATCGAAGGTATTTCCGGGAGATATCTCGGACGAGGCATTTAAGAGGGAGTTTGCGGCGATCAATGCGGATGCGTCGGTGGACGGTATTTTAATGCTGCGCCCGCTTCCAAAACAGATCAACGAGCAGGATATTGAAAAAATGATCGATCCGGCGAAGGATCTGGACGGTATTTCCCCAGTCAATATCGCAAAGGTGTTCAGCGGCGATACGAGCGGTTTTGCGCCGTGTACGGCGGAGGCAGTGGTATGCATGCTGAAAATGAACGATATCGCGCTTTCTGGCAAACGGGTGGCAGTCGTAGGAAGAAGCATGGTTGTGGGACGCCCGCTTTCGATGCTGCTTCTGCATGAAAATGCGACCGTGACCATCTGCCACTCGAGAACCGCCAACCTGCCGGAGGTATGCCGGGAGGCGGATATTCTGACTGCCTGCGTGGGAAAAGCAGCGATGATTAACCACACTTATGTAAAAAAGGATGCGGTTGTCATTGACGTTGGGATCAATGTAGATGAAAATGGAAAACTCTGCGGCGATGTGGATTTTGCCGATCTGGAAGGAAGTGCTTCGGCGGCAACCCCGGTTCCGGGCGGTGTCGGCGGCGTGACGACGGCGGTTCTGGCACAGCATCTGGTGCGCGCAGCACGGATGAAACAGGAAAAAAATAGTAATAAATAAGCGAAAGAAAGTTAAGAGAAAAGCAATACATTTCCTCTCGTTTTCAGGTATAACTATAGTAAGAATGACAGTGTACCAGCAGTTGTTCCGGAAGGTCTGAACCCATTGTGGGGTGGAACTCACGGATGAAACAGAAAAACGGGAGGAATTTTTTATGAGAAAAATGGGGATGATGCGAAACAGGATGGCAGTTCTGCTGGCAGCAGGCACGATGACAATGACGTCGGCGGCAGGTCTGGCAGGTTGTACGTCCGCACCGGCATCGGTGACGGTGCAGTCGGCGGAAAATACGGGGATTACGGTGACGAGCCAGGAGAAAATCAAGGCGGAGCCGGATATTGCGGAAATTACCTACAGTGTCTATTCACAGGCGGCGGATGCGAGCACCTGCCAGTCGGAGAATCAGACGGATTTGGATGCGGTTCTGGCGCTTTTGAAGGAAAAGGGAATTGCAGATACCTCGGTGCAGACGAGCGGTCTGGGGCTGAATCCGATCTATGACTGGGACAATGGCAAGAAGATCACTGGTTATGAGATGACGACGGAGGTGGTTGTATCGGACGTTGCGATTGAGGATGCAGGGGCGATCATCAGCGATTCGGTCAATGCGGGTATCAATTCGATCGATTCGGTCCAGTACCAGTGCAGCAATTTTGATGAGATTTATCAGGAAGCGCTCAAAAAAGCCATTGAGTCGGCGCGCGTGAAAGCCGAAGCGATGGCGGAGGCAGGCGGCTGCAAGCTGGGAACGATGACGAATGTGCAGGAGTACAGCAGCGGGCAGCAGGCGCGCTATTATGACACTTCTTACAGCAGCGGCATGGCGATGAAGGAAATGGCGATGGAAGATGCGGGTGCAGGCAGAAACCTGATGCCGGGTCAGGTGGATGTTGAGGCAGAGGTTTCGGCTACCTTTTCGATTCAGTAAAAATTGTATAAACCTTCGCATATCTGGGATACTAACAGTGTGAAATGAATGGTCGGAAACGGCTGCTGTTTCATGAGAATGTAGAACAGAATGCGGAGGTTTATTTTTTATGTGGGGAATGATAACCGCGCTGGTTTCCGGCGCACTCATGAGTATACAGGGCGTGTTTAATTCTGCCGTGATGAAGCAGACCAGCATGTGGGTATCGGCTGGCTGGGTGCAGATAAGTGCATTTGTGGTTTGCCTGCTGATGTGGCTTTTTACGGGGCGCGGCGCGGTATCGGAGCTTTGGCAGATCGAACCGCGGTATATGCTGACCGGCGGCGTGATCGGGGCATTTATCACGTACACGGTCATCAAGAGCTTTGACGCGCTGGGACCGGCAAAATCAGCGCTTCTGATCGTCGTGGCGCAGATCCTGGTGGCGTACCTGATTGAGGTGTTTGGCTGGTTCGGTGTGGAGAAAGCGGGATTTGAGTGGCGCAAGGCGATCGGGGCGGCGGTTGCGATTGCGGGGATTGTGATTTTCAGATGGGAATAAAAATTTTCTGCTTGTGTTTAAAGGGGGTTTTGGTTAGAATAGAATTACGGACAAAACGCGCCTCGGAAAAAGAGGGGTGCAGAAGATGAAACAGACAAATCAAACAGTAAATCGGAAACGATGGATGCGAACAGGGGCAGTCGGCGTGGTATTTTTGGCGGCTGTTTTGTGTTTTGGTGTGCAGAGCCGGCGAGAGAAGCAGACGGTGGTGCTGGGGACGCAGAATAGTTTTTCAAAAGAAGTGGATGATTCGCAGGAAAGCTCCGAACGTCCAGCAAAACGGTCAAACGGCGGGGCAGTGGATGGGGATAATGAAGCAGCAGAGAACGCTGCGCCTGAGGAGCAATCAAAAGAAAATCCCGAAACGCCGGAACCGAGAATCCTATATATCCACGTCTGCGGCGAGGTAGCCGCACCGGGCGTCTATGAGCTTCCGGCGGGCAGCCGTATGTATGAGGCGGTTGAAAAGGCGGGCGGGATGACGTCGGAGGCGGCGCAGGAATCTGTAAATCTGGCGCAGGCGATCGAGGATGGACAGCAGCTTCGGATTCCGAGCCGGGAAGAGATTCGGAAATATCAGGAAACAGGGAAGGATGTCTCCGGGCTTCTGGGAGCCGGAGGCGCTGCTGGGAATGGCAGCGAGTCAGCTTCGCAGAAATCCGGAAGCAGTGCAGCATTGATTAATTTAAACACAGCTTCCAAAGAAGAGTTGATGACTTTAAATGGTATCGGCGCGGCGCGGGCGGAAGCGATTCTTTCTTACCGGGAGCAGAAGGGCGGTTTCCGGACGATTGAGGATATTATGAAGGTGCCTGGCATCAAGAACGCGGCATTTCAGAAGATAAAAGATAAGATTACAGTATAGAGAGATAGAAGCATAGTGGTTGAGGTGGAGAATGGCGAAGGTATTAGTGGTAGATGATGAAAAATTAATAGTAAAAGGAATCCGTTTCAGTCTGGAACAGGATGGATTTGAAGTTGCCTGCGCCTATGACGGGGAGGAAGCGCTTCAGATGGCAAAGGAGACGGAGTATGATATGGTTCTTCTGGATGTGATGCTGCCGAAGCTGAACGGATTTGAAGTCTGCCAGGCAATCCGGGAGTTCTCCGAGATGCCGATCATTATGCTGACCGCAAAAGGCGACGATATGGATAAGATTCTGGGGCTGGAATACGGCGCCGATGATTATATCACGAAGCCATTTAACATTTTGGAAGTAAAGGCGCGCATCAAGGCGATCCTGCGCCGCAATTCCAAGAAATCGAGACAGGAGCCGCAGCAGACAAAGAAAGTCATCGAGGCGGGCGATCTGACGCTGGATTCGGACAGCCGCCGGGTCTTTATCGCTTCCCGCGAGATCAATCTGACCGCGAAGGAATTTGACCTTCTGGAGCTCCTGGTGTGCAATCCGGGCAAGGTTTACAGCCGCGAGGAGCTGCTGCGCTTTGTCTGGGGCAACCGGGCGGCGGCGGGCGGCGATGTTCGCACCGTAGACGTTCATGTGCGGCGGCTGCGCGAGAAGATCGAGCCGAGTCCGAGTGATCCGAAATATGTACATACGAAATGGGGCGTGGGGTACTACTTCCGGATTCGGTAATGTAGAAAAGAACTCAGAAGAGGATGAAAGGGGCGCTGCAGGGGAGTGTGTATCCCGGCAGCTGCTCTTTTTCTTTAGGTGGCAAAGGCAGATGGGGCAGAGAATGAACGAGGAAAACCAAAAACAGGATCAGAAGGATGAAATTGCAGGGAAGCAGGAAGAGCCGGGACAGATAGTTTCAGAAAAAGTGGAGAAGAAACGAGAGGAAAAACCAAAGAAAAAGCGTCTCCGCATCCAGGGCGCCGCATGGAGGCGGCTGGATAACACGGCGAAGCTCTTTGCGGCGGTGTCGGGCGAGGATTTAAGCAGTGTATTCCGGATCTCGGCGGTTCTGAAAGAAAAAGTAGATCCGGAGCTTTTGCAAAGGGCGCTTGTGCGGACACTTCCGGAGTTTGAAAATTTCCGGGTGAAGCTGCGGAAGGGATTTTTCTGGTATTATTTTGAGACGAACAACCGGAATCCGGGCGTGGAAGAAGAACAGAGTGCACCGTGCCGTTTCATTGATCCGCACCGGGGCGCGCGGTTCCCGTTCCGTGTGAGCTACTATGGATGCAGGATCAATTTTGAAGTGTTTCACGGGTTGACGGACGGACTGGGGGCGCTGCGGTTTGCTTCACGTCTTACAGAACATTATCTGGAACTGGTGAAAAAATTGCCGGTTATGGTGCAGGAGCGGGAGTTTTCGCCGCTCCGGGAGGACGATTATCTGCGACATTACCGGAAACTGCCGCATCGGCATTATAACAGCAGACCGGCGATTGCGATTCAGGGGGAATTTCTCCCATTTGATCAGATGGCAGTGCTGCAGGGGACGATTGAGGTGTCGGCACTGAAGACGGAATGCAGGAAGGTGGGGGTCAGCATCACCAAATATCTGGCGGCGGTGCTTCTCTGGGCGATCATCCAGACGGAGACGGATGGGAAAACGCTGAAACGTCCGGTGGCGCTCAATCTTCCGGTGAACCTACGGAGTTTTTTTGAGTCGGAGACGCTGGCAAACTTCTTTGCTGTCGTGAATATTTCGTGGGCGGCGGGAAAGGCACCGGAGGCATTGGAAGAAGTGATTGCGTCTGTGAGCCGCCAGATGGATGAGCAGATCGTGAAGGAGCGGCTGGAGGAGACGATCTCCTACAATGTGTCGAATGAGAAAAAATGGTATGTGCGGGCGATCCCGCTATTTGTCAAACATCTGGCGATGCAGTTGATTTTTCTGCACACCAGCCGCGCCCACACGATGACATTTTCCAACATCGGACCGGCGCAGGTTCGGGAGGAACTGAAAGATTCGATCGAGGGCTTTCAGCTTCTTGTCGGCGCATCGCCGAAGCAGCGGATGAAATGCGGGGCGGTGGCGTATGACGGGAAATTATGCCTGTCGTTTACGAGCGCGATGGCAGAGAACCGGCTTCCGGAGTTTTTCTTTCACTTTTTGGAGGAAAAGGGCATCCGGGTAGAGCGAGAGAGCAATGGAATCACGGATACGAAGCATGATAAAGGACGTTATCCAGTGATTGCCCAGGATCGAGAGCGCGTGCGCCGTGCGGTGCGGGGATTTTATGTGTCATTGGTGCTCGTATCGCTTCTGGCGGGGCTTACGAATCTGGCGACTTATCATCGGATTCCGTTTAAATGGTCGCTTCTGACGGCGGGCGCGGCGGCGTATGTGGCGATGACGCTGCGGTTTTCGGTCATGAGGCATGCGAGCTTGGCAGGAACGCTGGTGCGGCAGTCCCTGGGAATTCAGGCAATTTTGCTTCTGATTGACGCGCTTACAGGGCTTCGGGGGTGGTCGGTGGACTACGCGATCCCATGCGTCGCACTGTTTGAGGTGGCGGCGGTTCTTCTGATGATGCTAGTCAACCGGATGAACTGGCAGAGCTATTTTATGTATCAGATCACAATTACATTTCTGAGCTTTGTGCCGTTGATTTTCTGGAAAATCGGGTGGACGCATCATCCGCGTCTGACGGTGCTGGCAGCAGGTGTGTCGGTGGCAGCGCTGGCGGCGACGGTGATTCTGGGCGACCGGAGTGTGAAGCGGGAATTGAAGAGGCGGTTTCATGTGTAGATGGCAGGAAAATCGGTCACAGTAAAGGAACGATCTATAAAAATACGAAGATTGAAAATTTGGATGAAAGAAAGGGAAGAAGCATGAGTCGGAAAACAGTCAGCATGATAGGCAATCTGACGCGTGATATGATGAGTGACGTGATGGAGACATCGTTAAAGAAGCCGATCCAGACCGGCGAATTCCGGAAAAATCCGGTCGAACCGGCGTGGAGATGTCCGGCGGAATATATTTATGAGCTGGTAAAAACAGAACAGTTTGTGATGGAATATTTAAAGCCGAAGCAGGCGGTGACGGGGCGCGTCATTTTGCAGCTGCACGGCGGCGGGTATATCGGTCCGATGAAAAATATTTACCGGCGGTTTGCGGTTAAGTATTCGCAGATCAGCTTCGGCGCGGATGTTCTGACGCCGGACTACCGGGTGGCGCCGGAGCATCCGTATCCGGCGGCGCTGGAGGATGCGGTGTACGCGTACCGATGGCTTCTGGAAGAGAAGAAATACCAGCCGTCCCAGATCGTGGTAGCCGGGGATTCGGCGGGCGGCGGCCTGGCGCTGGCGCTCTGTCTGTATGCGAAAGATCACGGGCTGCCGCTTCCTGCGGGCATTATCACGATGTCGCCGTGGACGGATGTAAGTCTGAGCGGGGCATCGTATGAGGAAAATTATACGATCGATCCACTGTTTGGTAATTCGAAGGAAAATATGTTGTACCAGTGCAGCTACATCGGGAATGCCAATCCGAAAAATCCGTATCTGTCGCCGCTGTTTGGAGATTTTGAAGGATTTCCGCCGATGCTGATGCAGGTGGGCGCGTATGAGGTGCTTTTAGATGATACGAGGGCGGCAGCGAAAAAGGCGCGCGCCGAGGGCGTCAAGGTGCGCTGCTCGGTCTATGACGGGATGTTCCATGTATTTCAGATGGGACTCGACCTGATTCCGGAGAGCCGCGAGGCATGGGAAGAGGTCGCGGAATATCTACGGATCATCTACCGGATTCATCGGGAGCCGGAGGGAACGGTCGTGAAAAAGGTAAAAACGAGACGCAAAGAGACGGAAGACCGGGCGCGGCTGAATCTGTTGGCATTTTTAAAACGGGAGCTTAAAAAGTGAAGATTACGTTAGTGACAGTAGGAAAAATTAAGGAAAAATATCTGGAGGCGGCGATCGCGGAGTACAGCAAGCGGCTGGGGCGTTACTGCCGTCTGGAGATCGTGCAGGTGGCGGATGAAAAAACGCCGGATAAGGCGAGTGAGCTGCAGGAAACGCAGATCCGCGACAAGGAAGGCGAGCGGATTCTGGCGCATATCAAGGAGGACGCGTATGTGATTGCGCTTGCGATCGATGGAAAGCAGCGTTCCTCGGAGGAGATGGCGGCGTGGATGGAAGACCTGGGCGTGCGAGGTGAGAGCCATCTGCAGTTTATCATCGGTGGTTCGCTGGGGCTGTCGCAGGCTGTGTTAAACCGTGCGGACACGAAGATCAGCTTTTCGCGCCTGACTTTCCCACACCAGCTGATGCGCGTGATTTTGCTGGAACAGATTTACCGGAGTTTCCGGATTATAAAAGGAGAACCGTATCATAAGTAGACATAATGCATGATGGGTGATTAAAAATTAGCTATTCATAATGCGCGAGAGCAGTTCGAGATCCTCTTTTTTGACCTTTAAGTTAGATGCCACCTCGGTTCCGTCCGGGGCGGTCACTTTTAGGGAAATGACGCTGTCCTCGCGCAGCGCGCGGGTGTAGGCGGCTTTCAGAAAAGGGGAAAATTTAGGGTGGCGGGCTTTGAAACGCGCCCACTCGTCCCGAAATTGCAGTAAGGATGAAAGATTCATGTGATTAAGTCCTTTCCGTTTTAATAACTGATGGTAGTGTATCATGCGCGGGGAAGGCATGTAAAGAGGAAAAATTATCAGTAACGAGAGGTAGACTGATAATTGTTCGCAGTAACGTAGACAGGAGAATCAAGATTCATGGAACAGGTACAGAAGAAAAATATACTAGGCACGGAGCCGATCGGCGGGCTTTTGCGGCAGTTTGCGGTGCCAAGTATTATCGCGATGCTGGTAGGCGCCCTTTATAATATCGTCGATCAGTTTTTTATCGGAAGAAGCGTGGGGGAGCTGGGGAATGCAGCGACGAACGTGGCGTTTCCGTTGACGATCTCCTGTGTGGCGCTGGCGCTTCTGTTTGGAATCGGCGGTGCGGCGTCCTTTAACCTGACGCTGGGAGGCGGCGATCGGGAAAAGGCGTTATTTTATATTGGAAATGCGGCGACGCTTCTGTTTGGAAGCGGTGTGATTCTGGGGACTGTGGCGCTTTTTTGCCTGACGCCGATGCTGCGCTTTTTCGGTTCGCCGGACAATGTGCTGGCGTATGCCAAAACGTATACGGGTATCACGGCTCTGGGATTTCCATTTCTGATTCTGACCAACGGCGGCGGGCATCTGGTGAGGGCGGACGGAAGCCCGCTTAATGCGATGCTTTACAATTTATCCGGGGCGCTGATCAATACAGTGCTCGATCCGCTGTTTATTTTTGGATTACATATGGGAATGGCGGGTGCTGCGCTGGCGACGATCATTGGACAGATTTTTTCAGGAATCCTGATTATCCGGTATCTGCGCCGTTACAAAAACGGACGGCTGACAGCGGCGCATCTTCGACCCCAGAGAACATATGTAAGCATGATTACCTCATTGGGGGCAGCGGCATTTTTCAACCAGCTTGCGATGCTGGTGGTGCAGATCGTGTTAAATAAATCCTTGACCTACTACGGTGCGCATTCGGACTATGGGGAATCGATTCCGCTGGCGTGTGCCGGCATTATCACGAAGGTCAATCAGGTGTTTTTTTCGATCGTCATCGGTCTTTCGCAGGGCATGCAGCCGATCGCAAGTTTCAATTATGGCGCGAAAAATTATGCGCGCGTGCGGCAGGTGTATGGGTTGGCGCTCAGGTGGGGATTTGCGGTGTCGGCGGTGTCCTTTGCGTGTTTCCAGTTGATTCCGCGTCCGATCATCGGGCTGTTCGGGGAAGGATCGGAGATGTATTTCCAGTTTGCGGAAAAATATTTCCGGATTTACCTGTTTTTCACGTTCTTAAACTGTGTGCAGCCGATTGCGTCGAACCTGTTTACGGCGATTGGAAAACCGAAAAAGGGTATTTTCCTGTCCCTGACGCGCCAGATTCTCTTTTTGCTGCCGCTGATTGTGATTCTGCCACTGTTTATCGGCATTGACGGCATCATGTATGCCGGACCGATCGCGGATTTTGTGGCGGGCGTGGTGGCTCTTGCGATGGCAGGCGTGGAGGTGAGACGGCTGCGGCGGATGGAAAGTGCGTCCGTGCATGCATAGGCGGATGGTATATTTTAGCCAGTCCTTCATATATTGAGGTAAGGAGGACGGGCTGATGAAGGAGGAACAATCAAAGCAGGATGTGAGGGCGCTGTTTCATTTTTTCTCCCGGAATATCCGGGAGCAGCTTCTGGCGCTTCCGCTTGAGGCGGATGGAATGGAAGAGGTACGGCTGCGGGTTAGCGCGCCGCTGTATTACATATATAAAAATAAAGAGTACACAGCCGGAAGTGGATTCCGGGTCAGCCGGGAGGATGTGGACGAGACGCTGCAATGCGCGGCTCGTTCTTCCCTCTATGCTTACGGGGAGGAAATCCGGCAGGGGTTTCTGACCGTGCAGGGCGGACACCGGATTGGCGTGGCTGGAAGGACGATACTGGAAAACGGACATATAAAGGCGATTCATCCGATAACCTTTTTAAATGTCCGTTTTTCGCATCAGATGATAGGATGTGCAGCAAAAATACGGTCGATTTTGACGGATCCAGGGACGGGAAGTATCCGGAATACGCTTCTGATTGCGCCGCCGAGATGCGGAAAAACAACACTTCTGCGGGATCTGATCCGGATGGTGTCGGATGGAGAAGAGGGAAAGGATAGGGGCTCTGCTTTGACGGGGAGCTTTGAACGGCCTAAGGCAGGTGCAGGACATGAAAATAAAGCTGGAAAAATGGTGGAGATGAGGAAGCAGCATGGTGGAAAAGTGAGGGCGCAGACGGTCGGGGTGGTGGATGAGCGTTCGGAGATTGCCGCCTGTTATCAGGGAATCCCGCAAAACGATGTTGGCTGCCGGACAGATGTGCTGGATGCCTGCCCCAAGGCGGAGGGAATGATGATGCTGATCCGCTCGATGGCACCGGAGGTGGTCGCGGTGGACGAGATCGGCGGTGAGAATGATTTGGAGGCGCTTCGCTATGTGATGAACTGTGGCTGCAGGATTCTGGCAACCGTACATGGAAATTCGATGGAGGACATCCGGGAAAAACCGGGCTTGTCCTCTTTTTTGCAAGAAAAACGGTTTGAGCGGTATGTGGTGCTGGGAAATAGACGCGGACCGGGAACGGTGGAGGCGGTATATGATGCAGCTGGCGAGGAGCTCATATGTGGATAAAATTGCTTGGAATCTGCCTTGTATGTGTATCGTGTGCGGGGATTGGCGGGGGTGAGGCATTGCGCCTGATTGGCCGGAGGCGTTTTTTGGAGGAAGTAAAACGGATTGCCGCGGGACTGCAGGGAGAGATTGGGTATACACAGGCAGTTCTTCCTCTGGCACTGTGCCGGGCGGGGGCACGCGGGGATGGAAAAGCGGGGAAACTATTTTTGGTGGCAGGAGAGCGGCTGGAAGCGAATCCAGAGTGTCCGTTTGGGCGTATCTGGGAAGCGGTTCTGGAAGAGCAGGGGATTCGTCCGATGTTAGGAACAGAGGAATGGGAGCTGATGTGCCGGTTTGGAAACAGCATCGGGTATCTCGATCTGGAAATGCAGCAAAAGACGCTGGCACTGTATCTGGAAGAATTGGAACGGGCGATTGAGCAGCTGCGGCGGGAAGAGCCGGAGAAGAAACGGCTGTGCTGGGGGCTTGGGATACTAGGCGGGCTGTTTCTGGCAGTGGTGTTGATGTAAGTGGGGGAAGAAAATGGGAGTTAATCTAATATTTCGGATTGCGGCAGTCGGTATCCTGGTTTCTGTCCTCTGCCAGATTCTCAAACACAGCGGGCGGGAGGAACAGGCATTTCTCACAAGTCTTGCGGGTCTTCTTTTGGTACTGTTCTGGATGGTGCCGTATATTTATCAGTTGTTTGAGACGATGAAGGAATTGTTTGCGTTGTAATGTACTCTCGGAATCCTTCTGTGCTTGATTTTGTGAGATGATTTTTTGTCAGTTGAGCCCAAATTTCTGAGGCGTATGTTGATGAAATTCGGGTGCAGCTGGCGAAAAATCAGCCGCAAAAGCGAGTGCAGGAAAGACTCCGAGAGTACATTGCAGGGAAGGACGGTAAAAAATGTCAATTTTAACCGTATCGGTTCTTGGGATCACGGCAGTTCTTCTGGCAGTCCAGCTCAAGGGAAAAGGCAGCGAGTATGGGACGTACATTGTGATGGCGGCGGGGCTGTGTCTCTTTTTCTATGCGGCGGGAAAGCTGGAAGTGATTCTGAAAACACTTCGGACGATGGAATCCTGCATCGGGATCAGTCCAGTGTATTTGTCGGCGCTTTTGAAAATGGCGGGAATCACTTATATTGCCGAATTTGCCTCCGGGATTTGCAAGAATGCCGGGTACGGTTCGCTGGGAACACAGATTGAGATATTTGCGAAGCTGTCCATTCTGGCGGTCAGTATGCCGATTCTGCTGGCATTGTTGGAGACGGTGAAGCAGTTTTTGGCGTAGGGAAGTGGTAAGTGCAGAAAAGCGGAGAGATGGTGAGAGCAGGTGACGGTGGGAACAAAGATGGTTGTGCGGGCAGTGAGCGTTATATTCTTGAGTGTATATTTGATGGCAGGAAATCATTTAACGGTGTCGGCGGCAAATGGTGAAAAGATATCTGAAGATTCGGATTTCAGTGTTTCTGGAGAGAACATGGATTCTCTTCTGAACTCACTGGATTTAAGCAGAATCGAAGCATTTTTAAGGGAAGCGGGAGGTTCGGCAGTCCCGGGGCTTTCATTCCGGGAAATCCTTTCGATGCTTCTCTCTGGCAATTATCAGAGAGTGGTTCGGATGCTGATGGATTTTTGCCGGACAGCCCTATTTCGGGAAATTTCAGAAAATGGCAGATGGATGGGGCAGGTCATCCTTCTGGGAATTTTAGGGGCGGTGTTCGCCAGCTTTTCGAGTCTCTTTGCCGACAGTCAGGTATCGGAGATGGGCTTTTATGTCACGTATCTTCTGATTTTTACACTGCTTGCCGCCAGTTTTTTGAATGGGGTGCGGATCACGCGGACACTGTTGGAGCAGCTCTTTGAATTTGTCCGGGTGCTGGTTCCTGCTTTTTTTCTGGCTGTTTCCTTTTCCGGGGGAAGTACCTCGGCAGCAGCCGGATATGCGTGGACACTTGCTTCTGTCAATGTGGCGGAATGGGTGTTTTTACAGTTGTTTCTGCCATGCACCCAGTTGTATGTCCTGCTGTCGCTGGCGGGACATTTAAGCTCGAAGGATTTGTTTTCAAAAGCGTTGGAATTGCTGGAACAGGGGATGCGCTGGGGCAGCAAGGCGCTTTTGGGAGTGGTGCTGGGCTTTCATGTGCTGCAGGGAATGATTGCGCCGTATACAGATTCGATGCGCCAGACGGCGCTGCGGCGGGCGGTCAGCCTGATACCGGGAATCGGACAGGGCGCGGCGGCAGTGTCGCAGGTACTTCTTGGAAGCAGCGTCCTGATCCGGAATACGGTGGGCATCGGGGGAGTACTTGTGTTGGCGGCGGTGTCGCTTCTGCCGCTTTTGAAACTTTTAATCCTCTATCTGGGGTGCCAGGGAAGCGCGGCGCTTTTGCAGCCGGTCAGTGACAGTCGGGTGGTGGAGGCAGTCGGCGCAGTGGCGAAAGGATTTTATTTTTTGCTGGCAGCAGCTGGTTCGGCGTTGGTGTTATTTGCACTTTCGATCGCGGTGGTGTGTGCGAGCACGAACGCGGCTTATTTTGCGGGGTAGAAGATGGAAGTAATTACTCACTGGGCGGGGAATATCGTCAGTTATCTTGTGTTTCTGACCGTTCTGACCGGGCTTTTGCCCGCACATAAGTATGAAAAATATATTCGCCTGTTTGCGGGCTGTATCTTGCTTCTGATTGTGCTTAAGCCGCTGACGGACGGGCTGCGGCTGGAGGAGCGGCTGAATTATCTGTTTACATCTCTTTCGTTTGAAAATGAAGCGGGCGAGCTGAAACGTGAGATGGATGAGATAGAGGTGCGGCGCAGAAATATGGTTTTGAGCCAGTATGAGGCGGAAGCATCCAAGGAGGCGGTGCGGGTGGCAGCGGAAGCGGGATTTTCCGTGGAAAAGGCGGATGTAGAGCTGGAAAAAGATCCGGAGTCGGAGCAATTTGCCTCGGTGCGGAGTGTGACGGTGTATGTGGCGGGAAGTGAGGCGGGGATGGAAGCGGGGATGGAAGCGGCGGAACTGGAGGAGAATCAGAGTTCGATGATTGAAATAGAAAAAATTCCCCCGATTGAAATTTCACTTAAACAGGAGCAGAAGCAGGGAGAACCCGCCGCCGCGCAGGCAGTTTCATGGATGAATGGGGAAAAGATTTGGGAGCTTCAGCAGCGGCTGGCATCGTTTTATCAGGTGGAGGCGGATCATGTGGAAGTCAGGATGGAACCTTGACAAGGAATGGGTCAAACGAAATGAAAAATGGCTGATTTTGCTGGTGCTTGGGCTGGCAATTCTGATCTTATATGCGCCGTTTGGGAAGAAGACGAGTGAGACGGGAGTCTGGCAGTCAGGGGAAAGATGGGCGGAGAGTGAAACAGAAACAAACTCTGGGCATAGAGCAGGGCAGGACAAAAATGGAAGTTCAGAAGAGAGTGGTTCGGATGTCGAAACAGGTCTGCCAGGCACTGCATCCAAGCAGGACACGAACCGCCTCTACGAGCTTCGCCTGGAGCAGCGGATCCGGGACGTTTTAAAGAAGGTGGACGGCGTGGGTGAGGTGGATGTGATGCTGACTCTGTTTTCTTCTTCGGAAAAGGTGCTGCGGGTGGATAAGGAGAGAAGCCGGGCGTCCACCTCGGAGACGGATTCTTCGGGTGGTACGCGGCAGCAGGCGGATGAATCGCTGCGGGAGAGCACCGTGCTGACGGGAAGTTCAGGCAGCGGGGAACCGGTAGTTGAAAAAGAGCTGGCACCGGAGATTTCCGGTATCGTGATCAGCGCACAGGGAGGAGGAAATGCGTCGGTACAGAAGGAAATTTCGGAAGCGATGCAGGCATTATTCGGACTGCCGGCACATAAAATAAAAGTATTAAAGCGGGTGGAATAAAGGAGTATGCAAATATGAGAATGAAGATGAAACGCGTTTTCAGGAGAAATCAAATCATCATCACGACGCTGGCGATCATGATTGCGGCGGCGGGGTATCTCAACTATGCGGGAAAATCCGATCTGCCGGGGGCGGATACATATGAAGCGGGGGCGACCAAGATTTCAGATAGCGATATATATTCGGAAAATCAGGCGGTGTCCGGAAGCGTGGCGGACGGTGAATATGAGGAGATTGCAAGTCTTGACGATCCGGGAGAGGGCGATCCGCTGGCAGCAGGCAGTGAGGAGGGCACAGCGCAGGGGGCGGCGGACGGAGAGGAGGCATCTGCGGACAATCCGGCAGTCGATAACCCGGGCGAGGCGGTTTTGACAGGCGGAACCGGCGTGGCAGAGTACATAGCCAATGTACAGCTCAGCCGTGAACAGATCCGCGCCAAGAACCGCGAAGCGCTGAATGCCCTGATTAACAATGAAAATCTGGATGCGTCGGCAAAAGAGGCAGCCGTTCAGGATATGCTGGCACTCAATGCGATAGCGGAGAAGGAAAATGCAGCGGAAACGCTTCTGATGGCGAAAGGATTTGCCGATCCGGTTGTCAGCATCACGGATGGAAAAGTGGATGTCGTTGTCAACGCGCCATCCATCACAGATCCGCAGCGCGCGCAGATCGAGGATATTGTAAAACGGAAAACCGAGATATCGGCGGAAAATATCGTGATTTCCCTTTTAAACCTGGGAGATTGAAGGGATTCGGATAAGATTCGAACTGGAAATGCCTTTGCAAACTCCTGTATTTTTGGTATAATAAAAACACTTAATTGAAATGTATTTCTGGAAGTATTCGAGCATCTGTTTTTTGTGGGAAGAGAAGATTCCGGGCGTACATGGAAGTGGTCAGGAGGGATTTGGAATGGCGAGAGAAGCAGAAGATAGAAGCACACATATCGTATATGAAAAGGACCGCATTGGAGAAGTGAAAATTGCCGATGAGGTAGTGGCGATCATCGCAGGTCTGGCAGCGACCGAGGTAGACGGTGTCGATTCGATGGCTGGCAATATCACAAATGAACTGGTCGGAAAGCTCGGCATGAAAAATTTGAGCAAGGGCGTGAAAGTGACCGTAACCGAGGATCACGTGATTGTGGATCTGTCCTTAAATATGAAATATGGCTACAGCATCCCGGCAGTCAGTGAAAAGGTGCAGGACAAAGTAAAGACAGCGATTGAAAATATGACCGGTCTGATGGTTCTGGAAGTTAATATTAAGATCGCGGGTGTCAATATGCCGGCGGAAGCATAGCAGGTTTCGTGTTTTCGTAGCTTTTCATTTTCTTAACACAAAATACTCAGTTTGACCTTGACGGGGAAAAAACCGTATGATATGATGATCGCGTTAAAAGGGAGTAGTTATAACCATGTAACCAACAGACCCTGAGGATAGTAAACCTCATGGTTACATGCCTTGTGTAAGTCAGATGGCAGTGTGTTTTTGTAACAAAAAGCGTGTGCCGTATGATTCAAATGTGAGGAACAAGACTTTTAGCATATGTGGATGAAACGTATGCTGAAAGTCTTTTTTGTTTTATTAGGAAAAAGCGTCCTATGAAACAAAAACGCTCACATGGATGTATACCTAGCGCGAAGAAAGACAGCTGCCAGAGCAGGTGTATCCTGGCAAGGGGCTCCAGGAAACAGGATATTTATGAAGGAAAACAAAATTAACAGGAGGAACAACATGGAATTTTTATGGGAAGGCGTCATGGCGATCACGCCGCAGCAGGTTGTGATGTATCTGATCGGCGGGCTTTTGATCTGGCTGGCGGTCAAAAAGGAATACGAACCGGCGCTGCTTCTGCCGATGGGATTCGGCGCGATCATGGTAAACCTGCCATTATCCGGCGTCATTAACCAGGTGACGGAGGGCATCGGGGAGACACAGGGTATTATACAGTGGCTGTTTGAGACGACGATCAGCGCGTCGGAGGCGCTTCCGATTCTGCTCTTTATCGGAATCGGGGCAATGATTGACTTTGGACCGCTTCTGTCACAGCCGATCATGTTTTTATTTGGTGCGGCGGCGCAGTTTGGCATTTTCTTTGCGATCTGTGCGGCATCGCTGATGGGATTTGAACTCAGGGATGCGGCATCGATTGGAATCATCGGTGCGGCGGATGGACCGACTTCCATTCTGGTTTCCCAGATCATGCATTCCAACTATGTGGGCGCGATCGCGGTGGCGGCGTACTCCTACATGGCGCTGGTGCCAATCATCCAGCCATTTGCGATCCGTCTGGTGACGACGAAAAAAGAACGCCGGATTCACATGACCTACAGTCCGAAAAATGTGTCCAAAACGACCAAGATCGCATTTCCGATTGTAGTTACTATCATTGTCGGACTGATTTCTCCGGCATCGGTGGCGCTGGTCGGATTTCTGATGTTTGGAAACCTGATCCGCGAGTGCGGCGTGCTTCCGGCACTTTCCCAGACGGCACAGAACGAGCTGGCAAACCTGATTACCCTGCTGCTTGGCATCACGATTTCGTTCAGTATGCGTGCGGATGCGTTTGTGCGGGTTGACACACTTCTGATTATGGGAATCGGTCTGATTGCATTTATCTTTGATACGATCGGCGGTGTGCTGTTTGCTAAATTTATGAACCTGTTTTTGAAGACGAAAATCAATCCGATGATCGGTGCGGCGGGCATTTCCGCATTCCCGATGTCCTCACGCGTGGTGCAGAAGCTGGCGATGGAGGAGGAAAAGGGAAATATTATCCTGATGCATGCGGTCGGCGCCAATGTATCGGGGCAGATCGCCTCGGTCATCGCGGGCGGACTGGTTATTAAGCTGGTAAGCCAGTATTTGTAATATAGGTCTGTCGGGCAGATAAAATGGAAAAGGAAGGCTGCACTTGAATGATGAAAAATCAAGAGACAGCCAGTGCACTGATTGAGATGGAGGAAAATATCGGATGTGGAATAATTTTTTGATTTCGCTGGCAATTATGGGAAAAGGAATGGCGGGAATTTTCGTCGTTGTCCTGATTATTACGGCAGTGGTGCTGATTTTAGGTAAGTTAAAGTAAAATATAAATTGGAAAAAGTATCTTTCTTTTTTCTTTCAGTTTTATGCAGTTCGTTGACATTCGACAGAGGTAAATCTATAATAGAAACATTGTTTGTAAGAGTTTGAAAGGGCCAGAAGGAGACATGAGAATGAGTCAACGAAATAAAATTCAGCGCCTGCTGCGAAAAGGCGCTTTGGCAACTTGTTTATCCCTGTCAGTTGTGTGCAGCAGCTTATCGGCAGTTACAGCGTATGCAGGACCGGCGGATGATCCGGCAGCGGCAGCACCAGTGATCGGACCGGGCGGTCCGGGAACCACGAACGCGAATGCGGGACAGCAGGCGGATAATTCCTATTATAATCAGACGTTATCCAATCCGGTTGTCAATCCGGTGGACAAGTATTCCTATAGCCAGATGGTAAACGATATTTCGGCGCTGGCAAGCCGTTATCCGGGAACGGTGACAGTGAAATCGATCGGAAAATCGGCGGACGGACGTGATATCTACGATGTGATTGTCGGCAATCCGAACGCATCCAAGAAGATTCTGTTCCAGGGGGCGATTCATGCCAGAGAGTATATCGTTGTACCGCTGATGATGCAGCAGCTCGAGTATCTGGCAGCTGGATTTACGAATAATGGTACCTATATGACGCAACCGCTTTCTAACATATTGGGACAGGTGGCATTTCATTTTGTGCCGATGCTGAATCCGGATGGAGTCACGATCAGCCAGATGGGCGAGAATGGTATCCAGTCGGAGGAACTGCGCCAGACGATGCAGGCGGCGTACGCGGCGGACAAGGCATCCAGCCGGACAACGGTCAGCTATGAAGAGTATATGAGACGCTGGAAGGCGAATGCACGCGGTGTCGATCTGAACTATAACTTTGCAGCAAACTGGGAGGGAATCAATGTGTCTTTAACCCATCCGTCTGCAAATGGTTATAAGGGAACCAACCCACTGTCAGAGCCGGAGAGCCAGGCAATCGCGAACTTGATTCAGGGAACGGGATTCAATGCGGTTATCAACTATCATGCGATGGGAAATGTGATTTACTGGGATACGCAGAACAACCAGAAAGCGGCAGAGTCCAAGGCGCTGGCAAACGCTGTTCATGCCTTGAATGGTTATTCCGTTCTTGGAAGCAAGGGCGTCGGCGGCTTGAAGGACTGGCTGCAGCAGGCAGTAGGCATCCCTGGTATCACGATCGAGGTAGGACGTTCCACCTGCCCGGTATCTTTCTCGGAATATCCGGCGATCTGGAACCAGAATAAGGCAGTCCCGGCAACGCTGGGATATTATGTGGCGACACATTGATGATGGAATAAAATGAAGATTAGATAGAAAAAGGATGTGCGACTGGAGTTGGAAGTGGTCGCACATCCTTTTTTGTTTCAAGATTTGGAACGGATCAACAAAAACAGGAAGCTAAAACTATACAAAATGGAAAATACATTCTTTTTTCAAAAATATGGTTGACAAATTCTGCAACATGATCTAATATAAAATCACAAAAGGAACAAAAATTCCATAACCGACAAAAAAGAACAAATTAAATGAAATGGAGGATTTCAACATGAAAACAAGAGAAGTTGTATTCTACAGCGAAGGCGCAAAGATGGTAGGAGATATTTATCTCCCGGATGATTACAAAGAGGGCGAGAAGAGACCAGCAGTTCTGTGTAACTCTGGATGGACCGGCGTTAATAAGTGCTATCCGGCACTGTTTGCAAGAGCTTTAACAGCAAGAGGATTTGTATGCATGGGCTTCGATTACAGAGGATTTAAGCCGAGTGAGAATGTTCATCCATGCCTGCCGAAGTACACAACCCTTGAGACAGAGGTTGAAGACGTGGCAAACGCATTTACCTTTATGCAGATTCAGCCGGAAGTAGATCCGGAACGCTGCGGACTTCTTGGATGGGGTGTCGGCGGTGCTGTATGCGTAACCGTTGCAGCGCGTGACAAGGAAGTAAAAGCGATTGCAACCCTGAACAGCTTTGTAAATGGCGAGCGCTGGATGCGTGACGGCATGGGAAATGATAAGTTTGGAAAGAGCGTTGCACGCCTCAGAGAAGACCGTATCAAGAGAATTACAACCAACGATCCGGTTCTGATGCATCCGTACACCGATTATCCGAACATCACAGAGAGCGGCGATTTCTATACAGACCATGTATTAAAAGAGATCAACGGCGGTATCGGCGATTCTGTCAACAAGGATAATGGCGAGGAGTTCCCGACCCCGATGAGCACCGCAATCGGCGAGAGCTTCATCCGTTTCAACGTAGAAGACCTGCTTCCGAGAATCGCACCGCGTGCTGTCTTTGTAGGTCATGGCTATTATAACGAGCTGCATCAGCGTGTAGAGGCGGAAGAAGCATACCGTCTGGCACAGGAGCCGAAGCAGTTATACTATGTAGATGGCAAGCACAATGAGTGGATGTTCGACGACGATCCGAAGTTCCAGGCACTGGCTGACGCGCTGGCAGCATTCTACAAGGAGAATCTGAAAGCATTCCAGTTTGGTTTACAGAAATAATCTATGGACAGAGAAAAAGAGATTGCATATTTAATGCAGGGAGCGTATGACCTCCATATGCACGCAGCCCCGTCCCCCTTTCATCGAGTTTTGGATGATTACGGGCTGTTAGAAGAAGCCGGGAGAGCCGGAATGGCAGGAATTATGCTGAAATCTCACTATGAGTCCACGATTGCGCGGGCAATTCTGGCTAATATCCACTGTGCTTCGTGTACGAAAGCCTATGGCGGTCTGGTGTTAAACTGGCCAGTCGGAGGACTCAATCCATATGCGGTTGAAAATGCGATGAAGCGCGGATGCCGTATCGTGTGGATGCCGACCCGGGACGCAAAGAACTCTTTGTGTTCCGGGAATATGCCGGGAGATTTCTTTGACCGCTCTGGAATCTCTATCCTGACCGAAACAGGGGAGCTGAGGGCGGAGGTTTTGAAGATTTTGAGGATTGCCAGAAAGTATGATGCGGCAGTCGCGACCGGGCACATCAGCCCGGAGGAAAGTATTCTCTTGTGTCAGGAGGGAATCCGGCAGGGAAACCGTATGGTTCTGACACATCCAGAATTTCCGCGGACGCGTGTCGATGTAAAAACGCAGAAACAGCTGGCAGCTCTGGGCGTTTATATTGAAAAATGCTGGTATAATGTGGCAGAAAAGGAATGCACGGCGCAGGAGATGGCAGACCATATCCGGGTAGTCGGAGCAGAACACTGTTTTATGGTAACGGATCGGGGGCAGACTTCAAGAGAACACCCGGTGGAAGCGATGAAGTTGTTTATGCAGACATTGCTGGATGAGGGAATCACGGAAGATGAGATTTATGTGATGACGCATACGGTGCCCCGGAAGGTGCTGGGAGAGTTATAGTAAATTTGATAATTGAATATGAAAAAATAAAAAGGTCAAAAATCAATTATAAGTTTACTTATAAGAATTCTTGACCTTTTTATTTTTTTCGAGAAGTACTTTTAAGAAGGTAAGGGATAATATAGTGTACTGGAAGGAGGATATCTATGGAATATACCAATATGTCGTTTCTATATGATTTTGCATTTATGTCGCTGTTGCTGATTATAGCCCAGTGCCTGCGTTCCCGTATAAAATTTTTGCAGATGTTTTATATTCCAGCGTCTGTTCTGGCAGGTCTGATGGGACTTGTCCTGGGACCGCAGTTTTTAAACGTGATTCCGTGGAGCGGTAAAATAGGAAGTTATGCTTATATGCTGGTATGTGTATTATTTGGCGGTTTGTTCCTGGGGAAAAAAGATAAAACCAATGTAAAACAGATTCTGACAAAGGTGGGCGATTCCTTTTGTGTCAATATGGGAGCTGAATTTTTCTGTTTTGGTATTGCACTGCTGGTAGGCGGTGCACTGATGAAAATTTTGTTTCCAAATGTATTTACAGAAATTGCCCTGCTGATGCCATCTGGATTTTGCGGTGGACATGGCTATGCTTCAACGATTGGAACGGCACTTAACAATTCACTGGGACGTGAAGATGGCGTTGTACTGGGGCAGACGTTTGCAACCGTGGGCCTGTTAGTTGGTTTGTTTGTAGGAATTGCCTGTATTAACTATGCAACCAGACATGGAGGAACACGTCTGGTAGAAAAAGCGGAATCTCTTCCGGAAGAGTGCCGCACAGGAATCGTTCCAGTAGGTAAGAGAAATTCGATGGGAGAAGAAACCATCAATCCAATGAGTATGGATCCGTTGGCATTTCATCTTGCACTCACGCTGACTGCAACACTGTGTGGTTATAAGTTCTACGATTTTTATAAACAGTTCTTACCGAATGTAGAATTACCGGTTATGTGCCTGGCAATGATATTTGGTGTCATTATTAACACGATTATAGGGCATACTCGTTTTAAAGACAGTATTGATGAGCATGTGGAAGGACGGATTGGTTCGATGGTAACCGATTATCTGGTTGGCTTTGGTGTGGCATCTATTTCGATTTCCATTGTACTTGAATTTGCAGGTCCGATTTTAGTTTTATGTGTATTAGGAATGCTGACATCCCTGTTTTTAGTATTTGTAGTTGGACAGAAGCTGTTCCGCAATTTCTGGTTTGAACGATCAATTTTTGTATTTGGATGGACAACAGGAGTGGTGGCAATCGGTGTTACGCTTCTTCGAATTGTAGATCCGGAAGGAAAGAGCGGCACATTGAATGACTATGGATATTCGTATACGCTGCAGTCCGTGATTGAGGTCTTTATCATCGCATTTACGCCAATTTTGACGGTTTCCATGGGATGTATTGCAGTTGGTGTGATTGAAACGGGAATTGCTGTGGTGCTCTTCCTGATATGTGCAAAATGCTTTGGTGTACATAATGAGAAGATGAATGAGCTTCGGGAAGGTGAAGCAGAGGTCATAAGTAAATAAGTCTTTGTATATTCTGAAAAATGTGTGGTTGGACATGAAAATGAACAGCCACACATTTTTTATTGAATAGAAAGTTCGCCTCGGACTAATGTAGGTGAAATAGAGGAGAATGATGAGAGAAAGAAAATCTCCCATTTTTATGGTGAAGTGCATTGACTCCCCAGATTCCCAGAAGGACGAGAGCAATACCGAAAAATTCATGGAAACCGAAAGGCTCGCTAAGAATAATAACGCCTGTAAATACAGCTGTAACAGTGGAGATGCCGCTGAAGCTGGATGCAGTAGCCATGGACATATGGGTAAAAACTATGTTCCGCAGTGCTGAAGCATAAAGTGAGGACCCGATGGATAAGGCAAGAAGACAGCCAACGATAACAGGATCCGCGAGCGGACGAAATAACTCGATGGGATCGTTGGAAACAAGGTGCGTTATCAGAGAAATGCTTCCATAAACGGCGAACATAGCGAAGCTCATAGCATAGGTAATGTCCAGAGGTGTCAGATGTTTTCCGAGCTTCCGGATACATAGATTTAAGGAAGAGGACATAAAGGCAGCCATTAACAACAGGAAAAAGCCCCATACGGTTGCAGCCTTATCCTCAGAATTTCCGGCAACAATGAAAATACCTAAAAAGCTAAGAAGAATAAAGAAAAATTGTCCTGCAGAGGGCTTTTCGTAAAAAAACGGAATGGCAAGCAAGGTGGTGATTAGCGGGATTAATGCCAGAATCACACTTGCTTTCCCAGAAGGATAGAAGCACATGCCGGTGGTTTCAAAAAAGCCATTAAGCAACTGGAAAATACAGATAGGAAGAATACATATGCCCATATCACGAAGAGAACGTAGATGAATTCGTTCGGTATGTTTTAAGGCGTAAAGTAGCACAAGACAGATTGCAAAACGAAGTGCAATTAGTAGTGCGGTATCTCCATTTAGGCGTGCAGTTAAGATTTTTAGCGGTAAATAAGAAATGCCAAATAAGAAGTTGTATAGGATAGCTCCTAGGATTGGATTAGTTTGTGCAAATTTCATGACGTTCCTTTCAACATGATTATATGATAAATGGTTCAATATAGGAAATATATGTCAAAGAAACCTCTGTAATCAAGGAAGAATTGCAGAGGTTTCTTTAATTTTTATATGTTTTTATATTTTGTGCGAACGCTTTTAATTTGAAAAGCTATACCTTATCGGAACTGCCAGATCCTGTTTTATCAAATTTTTTATAATTTTTAATCAGAATTCCCAGACTGGCGGTGGCGCCGATCATGATGAGGGCGGCGAACATTCCGCCGAAGTTTGCGATGATCTTGACACCATTGACACCAACGGTTGCGATCATGATGTAGCCGACTGCCATCGGAACGACACACCACACAAGCTTTAACCACATCGGGGAGTCCGGGGAATCCGGGTTGATACCCTGAGTGGAGATGCCTGCCATAGCGATACAGTTGGAGTTGCAGGCGGTAATGGTGCTGAGGAAGATCAGAACAACGAATAATGGGATGATCAGATTTCCAAGCGGAAGAGCTCCTAACATATCATAAGGAACATTCTCAACGCCGCGGTCATAAGATGCAACGAGGTCGAACAGTCCAGAAGTCTGAACCCACAGAGAGGTACCGCTGACTAAAACCATCCACAGGGCACTGACAGAAGCACAAAGACCTACATATAATCCAAGCACGTGTTTTACCTTGCGTCCATAAGCGATCTGTCCCATGAAAGCGCCAGAGGTAGGTGCCCATGCCATCCAGCTGAACCAGTAGAAGGTGGTCCACCACTGCGGCCACTGGGTTCCAACGGATTCACCAGTAATCAGGATACGTTCAATAAAGGTACCTGCGAAACCGCCCAATGCCTCGGTAGAGAGGTTGAACAGGAAGGAGGCATTTGAAAATACCAGCAGGAAAATCAGGAAAATAGCAAAGCCGTATACGTTGATATTGGAAACATGCTTCATAGCTTTCTGGATACCGGAAACAGCCGTAGCAACCGTGACAGCGGCAACGACAATACCGACCATAAACCAGAGGCGGGCATTAGATGGAAGTCCAAGCATTTTAGAGATACCACCGGAAATATTCATGAATGCCTGTGCAACAGAACCAGCCATACCGGCACCGATGGCAAATAAGGTGATTGCGTCGATGGTCTGCATCCAGCGAGGATGGTAGCAGCGGTCACCCAGAAGAGGGGAAACTTCACTGGCGATGGAATACGGCTTTTTCGCGTTGTAATACATGAAAGCAAATACAACCGCCGGAACCGTATACATACAATATGGAACGATCGTCCAGTGAAGGAACATGGTTTCCATGGCAAATTTCAGAGAACCGCTGGTAGAAGGTTCAACGCCGTATAATTCGGTCGGCGGGTACGCGTAATGCGCGATCGGCTCCCCCGGTCCCCAGAAGAGGACACCGGCTGCCATGGTTGTTGTGAGGGCGATAGTAAACCAGGAAAAATTGCTTAGTTCTGGTTTGGCGTCCTCACCGCCGATTCGTACATCGCCAAATTTGGAAAACATGGCAACAACGGCGACGATTACGATTGCAAGGGCGAGAATGCTGGCAGCCCAGCCGAGATTTTTGATGATCCAGTTGTTGATATTATTGATGACTCCCAGAAAAGTTTCCTGATCGACAAGGCTTAAAACAAGGAACGCGACCAGAATAATAAATGGCGGGAAAAAGGTCATGATGCGAATTTTTGAGTTTTCATTTTTAGCATTTTTATCAGTCATTTATGATTCCTCCTTGTAGGGTGTATCCCAGATAGGACGATAGTCCTCCGGGTGGCGGTCGGTCAGAACGGTATTGAAATCACGTTCTTTTGCAATCCGGTTTAAATCAACGCTTCCATATAAAATGGCTTCTTCCTGAACACCGCAGCTGTCAATCCGTTCTCCAATAGGACTTACCAGCTGGCTTTTTCCTGCGAAGATCTCATCGCCGGACAATCCACAGCGGTTGACTGCGGCTATGTATACAAGATTGTCCAGGGCACGGCACGCAAGGTTTAAATCCCACCATTCTTTGAAATAGTAGCTGGCGCGCCATGCGGCCGGGACTAAAACCAGTTCGGCACCGGCCAGTGTCAGCAGGCGGACGGTTTCTGGAAAGCATACGTCGTAGCAGATGACGACGCCGATCTTTCCGAGCTTTGTCTCAAAGACCGGGTACTGGGTGCCGCGCTGCAGATAAGTTCGTTCGTCTCCGACGGGATGCGTTTTTGAATAATGCCCGAGAATCGTGCCGGTATCATCGATCAAAAAAGCAGAGTTTTCGACTCCAGATGGGGTGGAAAAAAGGATCGGAGCCAGAATAAAGACTGAAAGTTCCTTTGCCAGACGACGCATCCGTGTCAGGGAAGGTCCATCTTCGATTTCGGCGAGCTTCATCATATCTGGGATGCAGGTGCCGAGATAGCCGACATTAAATACCTCTGGCAGACAAATCAATTTTGCCCCGTGAGCGGCTGCTTCCCGGATCTGTTTCTCTGCTTTGTCAAGATTATTAGAAACATGGAACAAATCGCAGTCCATCTGGATCATGGCGATTTGGTAAGGTGATCGAGTTTGTTGCATTTGAGTATCCCCTTCCTAAAAATAGAATATTTATTCCATAAACGACATTTATGATATGATTATAGAATTTGTAAAGGAATAAATCAACCAAAATACAATAATAAAGAATAAAATTTACCTTTTTTACAAAGAAATCCTCCGAAATTTGTCTGCTTTGACGAAAAACAAATGTCAAATTGACGAATTTGTAAGGAAAGTATATAATAAAACCAAACGAAAATCGAGTGAGAATCTTGGAATGAATGAGGATAAACGATGGGCAATGAAGTATTGGAACAGATCATAAAAATCAAGGATGCCGTACCGAAAAAACAGAGAATTCTCTGCAATTATCTGGCGCTGAATTATGAAAAGATCGGCGTGATGACGGTGGCGGAGCTGGCGGAAAATGCGGGTGTGGGAAGCACGACGGTCATGCGTCTGGTACAGCTTCTGGGCTTTGACAGCTACACTACATTTAAGAAAGCATTGGCACAGGAATCGCTTTTGAAAAATACAACGCCGTACCGCAGCCTGCGGCAGGAATTTTCCCGTACCTCGGAGACGGCGAGCCGGGATACGTTCCATATGGCGATCGCGGACGGAATCCAGGTGCTTGAAAATCTCTGTACGCCGTCAAACATTTCCCAGTTTGAGGCGGCAATCCAGCTGATGCTGGAATCAGATCAGCTCTATATATTGGGAATGCGTTCCAGCAAGGCGCTGGCGCTGTATTTTGAATATGTGGCAGAGCGCTTTTATCCGCATATCCGCCAGCTCAGCCGGGAGGAAGAGTTTGTCTATGACCGGATTGCAATCAATACGACGCCGAAGGATGTGCTTTTAGTGTATTCGGTCTGGCCGTGTACGAAAAAGACGATTCGTGTGGCAGAGTTAGCACATAACCTGGGAATCCCGATGATACTGATCACAAATACAAGCTTAAATCCATTGGTAAAGATCGCAGATGTAGTGATTGATACGAATTCTGTGAACCATCCGAGCGGTGATACTGCTTTGATGCTGGTAACGGAGGCGCTCATGAGTGAACTGGGAAGACGGACCGCACCGGAATCCACGAAGAATATTGAAAAGATCGAACAGGCATTGAATGACAATGGACTGATTCTCTGGGAGAATTAATCGAAGATGTGCAACTGAAAACCCGATAAAACAGGGCTGCCGTTATTCCTCAAACGGCAGCTCTTCTTTTCGCAAAAATGTCCGGATCGACTCGTCCCACTCGCGTTCCAGCGTCTTGTCTAACGTAAATTGGTTGAGCGACAGCCCGGTGACACAGCTTAAATGCTGGTTTTCATAATGAATATTTAAGAACAGTCCGCCGACCTGCTCCGGGAGCCATTGGCTTTTGCGGGCGGTCAGAAACTGTTCGGTGGCAGCTTTCGGAAGCTTCAAAATGATGGAGAAGCGCTCCGGAAGCTTTTTCCCTTTTATGAGGGAAAAACAGAACGGGCGCAGAGTTTTCCAGGTTGAATATTCTTCAATCTTCCCCTCGGCACGCTCTTCTTCGGAATAAAAGCTTTTATGGACGCGTCCGTCGATGGAGAAGGTGTTGAACGTCACGATCTCCGCTTCCTTGAGCAGAAAGCGGTCAAATGTCTCTCCGATGAACAGTTTCTTGGTAAATAATTTTATATCACAGATATTGCAGGCAATCATATGTGTCCTCGCTGAGATGGTAAATTCGTTATTTTCTGTGTAATGTAGAAACAATAACGTAGATTCTATTTTATCGCAGGCGGGAGGGGGACGCAAGTGACTTCTTATTGGCAAGACGGAGAATTTTAAAATTTTATTAGCACTCAACAAAAATGAGTGCTAATTTTCTATTGACATCTTGGAACGCTGGTATTAAAATAAGAGTCACGGTGATGGAAAATCACAAAAAAAGAATTTTACAAGCGTATATTTATGTAGCTGGATAGCAGGATTGGACGCGGCAGAGTGAAACTGCCAGACTCCATTTCCGGGAGCGGATATCCACTGTATTTTGCAATCAAAAGGAGTGTATAGATATGGCAGCAAAAACAGGAAGTTTATCAATCAACAGCGAGAATATTTTCCCGATTATTAAGAAATGGCTTTATTCCGATCATGATATTTTCTATCGTGAGCTGATTTCCAACGGATGCGACGCGATCACGAAGCTGAAAAAGCTGGCGCTGATGGGCGAGTATGAGGAGCCGGGGGAGACGGAGTATAAGATTCAGGTTACCGTTAATTCTGAGGACAAGACGATCACCGTCGAGGATAATGGTATCGGTATGACTGCCGAGGAAGTGGAAGAGTACATTAACCAGATCGCATTTTCCGGTGCACAGGATTTCCTGGCAAAATATAAGGACAAAGCAAACGAAGACCAGATCATCGGTCATTTCGGTTTGGGTTTCTATTCTGCATTCATGGTAGCGGACAAGGTTACGATCGATACTCTTTCTTATAAGAAAGACGCAGAGCCGGTTCACTGGGAGTCTGAGGGCGGCACTGAGTTTGCGATGGATAAGGGCGATAAGGAAGGCAATGGTACCAAGATTGTCCTTTATTTAAATGAAGACAGCACTGAGTTCTGCAATGAGTATCGCGCACGTGAAGTCATCCAGAAGTACTGCTCTTTCATGCCGGTTGAGATTTACCTGAAAAATGCAACGGCAGAGCCGGAGTATGAGACGATCGAGAAGGATCAGCTGACCGACAAGGACACCATCGTTGAGACGGTGGTCGAGGAAGCAAAGACCGAGGAAAAGGAGAAAGAGGACGGCACGAAAGAGACCGTGGAGGTATCTCCGAGAACCGAGAAATATAAGATCCTGAAACGTCCGGTGGCACTGAATGACATTCACCCGCTGTGGAACAAGCATCCGAACGAGTGTACCGAGGAAGAATACAAAGAATTTTACCGCAAGGTATTTATGGATTACAAGGAACCGCTGTTCTGGATTCATCTGAACATGGATTATCCGTTCAACCTGAAAGGTATTCTGTACTTCCCGAAGATCAACATGGAGTACGAGAGCATTGAGGGCACCATCAAGCTGTACAACAACCAGGTATTTATCGCGGATAATATCAAGGAAGTTATTCCGGAGTTCCTGATGCTCTTAAAGGGCGTGATCGACTGCCCGGATCTGCCGTTAAATGTATCGAGAAGTGCGCTGCAGAATGATGGATTTGTAAAGAAGATTTCCGATTACATCACCAAGAAGGTAGCGGACAAGCTGACCGGTATGTGCAAGACTGACCGGGAGACCTATGAGAAATATTGGGACGATATCGCTCCATTTATCAAATTTGGCTGCTTAAAGGATCAGAAATTTGCTGAGAAGATGGATGACTACATCATTTACAAGAATCTGGACGGAAAATATCTGACGCTGAAAGACTGCATGGATAAGGCGAAAGAGGAAGGCCATGAGAACCAGATCTACTATGTAACAAATGAGAAAGAGCAGAGCCAGTACATCAACATGTTCAAGGCAAACGGACAGGATGCGATCATCATGTCTCACAGCATTGATAATCCATTCATCAGCCAGGAAGAACAGAAGCATGAGAACCTGAAATTCCTGCGTATTGATGCCGATGTCAATGACACGCTGCGCGAGGAAGTGAAGGAAGAGGACAAGGAAGCGCTCAAGAAACAGGAAGAGACGCTGACAGAGACCTTCAAGAAAGCACTGGGCGATGATAAGCTGCAGGTAAAGGTTGAGAAGCTGAAGGATGCTGAGATTTCTTCGATGATCACCCTGTCAGAGGAAACACGCCGTATGCAGGATATGATGAAGATGTACAACATGGGCATGGACGCGTCGATGTTCGGCGGCAGCGGTCAGGTGTTGGTACTCAACGCGAACAACAAGCTCGTTCAGTACGTCTTAGAGCACACGGATGGCGAGAATACGCCGAAGATCTGCGAACAGCTCTACGACCTGGCACAGCTTAGCCACGGTTCCCTGACACCGGAGCGCATGACGAAGTTTATCGCACGGTCGAATGAGATTATGGGTATGATGCTGAACTAAGGGCGTCTGGTTTAGGACTGTTTTATATAGGAAAATATGTTAAAATATCATATATGATATAATGATGGAGCTGCTGCACGTAAATGTGGCAGCTCTTTTATTACCTGTCGTAAGAGAGCAAATGGGATTCACTATTTCACGAATTTAGGATAATAAGCGGGAATCCTCGGCAATTCAATTACCGAGATGAAAGCGCAGGAGTGTGCATATTTGCACAATGCAAATAGTATAATAATTCTCATCCTTTGATAGTAATGCCGTAACCGGCATACAATAAAAGCGAAAATACGTTCGAATAATGGTTGCGCATTACATTTCAATATGATATACTATATGTATGAAAGAAAATCTAATACATTATAGAACTTGCGTGTGTAATATTAACTACCATATGGTTTGGTCGGTGAAATACAGACGGAAGATATTAACCCCAGAAGTTGAGAAATACCTACAGGAACTCGTGCAGCAGATAGCTGACGATAAAGGTTTTACCGTTCATTTATTTGAATGTGGTGAAGTTGATCATGTTCACTGTTTTGTATCAGCTCCACCAAAGCTGTCAATAACAGCCATTATCAAGTATCTGAAGGGGATCACAGGCAGGAAATTATTCGAACGTTTTCCGGAAATAAGAAACCAGTTGTGGAAGGGAGAACTGTGGAACCATTCCTATTATGTGGAAACGATCGGATCCGTATCTGAGGAAAATATTCGTCGTTATATTGAACATCAGAGCAAGTCGTATTAATTCAATGTGAATTGTAAACATTCATATGCATGGCTGTCTGAAGGGGGAAGGGGAATGCTGTTGTCGCACAGAACATCGGTCAATATCCGGCCGGAATATTCTAATATGATAGGGCATATGTGTTACGCTGCTTCCAAGCTCTGGAATGTCTGCAACTATGAACGCCGTCGATATAAAGAATTGGGGCTGGAGAAGTATCCTGACTGGTATTATCAGAAGAAAGCGCATAAAGGAGATCTGTGGTATAGACAGCTTCCGTCCCAGACAGCGCAGGAGACCTGCAAGCAGCTGGATAAAGCCTGGAAATCATTTTATGCCCTTAAAAAGACCGGCGGGATCAAAGCGCCAAATCCTCCGCGATTTAAACAGGACAATATACCGATCACTTACATGCAGATGGGAATCCGGCACGAGAAGGGTTCCGACCAATTACGGCTGTCTCTGTCAAAGGATCTGAAAAGCTATATGGAAGAAACTTACGGGATTCATGAAAAATTTCTATATCTTGAAAATAAGATTTTCAGGAACATGGATCACATAAAGCAGCTGCAGATCTATCCACCGGAAGATGGAAAATGTGACCTTATCGTTATCTATGAGGTCAAAGAGCCAGAACCGCTTTCCCTGAATGGCCATTATTTATCAATTGATCTTGGAATTCATAATCTGATGACCTGTTATGATTCCGGAAATGGAAGGAGTTTTATTCTAGGAAGAAAATATCTTTCGCTGGAAAGATACTTTCACAAAGAAATCAGCAGGGTTCAATCAATATGGTATGCACAGCAGGTGGAAAACGGCATAAAATATCCCCGATCATCGAAACACATCAAGAGGCTTTATCGGGAAAAACAGAACGCAGTAAAGGATTACCTTCATAAGGTGACCAGATGGCTTGCAGAATACTGTAGAAAAGAAGAAATAAACTGTGTAATCATAGGAGATATCCGAAACATCCGTAAAGGAAAAGATATAGGGCACAAGACAAACCAGAAGTTTCACGGACTGCCGTATAATAAACTTTATATCATGTTGGAATATAAACTAAAACTGTATGGAATATCACTGACAAAACAGGAAGAAAGCTATACCAGCCAGTGCAGCCCGTTTTCACCAGAAATATCAAAAAGATATGCAGAAGCATCAAACAGAAAAGAGCGGGGCATGTATATAACGGATGGAGTAAGATATAATGCGGATGCAGTAGGAGCATTTAATATCCTGCGTAAACATCTTTCCGTATCCGGAAAACAGAAAGAACTGTCCGTAACCGGACTAAAGAATCCAGAAATAATAAAAGTAGCTGTATAGCCGAAAGGTAAGCGGTAGTGGTGTCATGGACGCACCCTGAAAAAAGGCGGTATCCCGCCAGATTTCAGATGCTCTGGTAACTTAGTTACCGAGTAGTTCACTATTTATGATAGAATAGGAGCACTTAGCAAGGTTTTTTCAGATTTGACGGGGAGGTGCGTGTATGTTTGGAATCGGAGGATGGAAACAGGTTGGCGCGACGTTTGATATGAAACGGCAGGCGGCGATCCGGGAGCAGCTGGAACAGGCGGGAATTGAGTATCAGGTCAAGGTGCAGAACCGTCTGAAATCGGGCGTGCTTTCCGGCAATCAGCGGGCGAGGCTGGGAAGTGCGGGAGAAAATGCGGCATCGGAACGGGAATATCTGTTTTATGTGCAGAAAGCAGAGGAGGAAAAGGCGCGCCGTGTGATAGAAAGCGCCGGAAGATAAAACAGGTATTTTCTGGGAATGAAAGACCTGAATGACGAAGGAGAGAAAATGGGAGAGGGAAACTGGAACGAATCGGATCTTTGGCAGCGGGAGGCAGAAGAAAATGGTCTGCAAACGGAACCTGAGCTGCAGAATGCGGTTCAGAGTCCGAAACAAATCCGAAAAACCTGCCGCCGCGAGGTGCGCCGTGTCTGCAATGTCCTCGGCTGGGCGCTGGCATTTTTCAGTGTGATGACGGTACTTGTCAGCATACTTCTGGAAGTGGCTGGCAACGTATGGGCGGACGGAGGCGTGATTAGTACGTTTTTGAACCGGATGGTAAATGCAGCGTGGTATGAGGACGGCGGAAGCACGCTGGTCATCTATGCGCTGGTTCTTCCATTCGTATTTTTAATTCTGCGCCTTGTCCCGGAAGAACGGGCAGAGAAAATGAAGATTAGTTTCCTGCAGTTCTGTATGTTTTTTATTTTGGCACAGGGATTTGGAACTATCTTTAACCTGCTGGGAAATGCAATCAATGATGCGGTGGCGGCAAGTAGCGGCGGCGATGCATCCGCGATGAACCCGGTCAACGAGATGCTGGATTCGCTCTCGCCGGTAATGATTTTATATGTAGGGTTTTTAGGACCCATTATTGAGGAATATATCTTTCGATGGAAACTCTTAAACCGATTGCGCCGTTTTGGCGATAAGGCGGCGATCACCTACACGGCGCTGATGTTTGGTCTGATGCACGGAAATGTGACGCAGTTTCTCTATGCGGCGGTGATTGGCGTGGTTCTGGGATATGTGGCGGTGAAGACGGGACGGATGCGTTATAACTGTCTGCTACATATTTTGATCAACAGCTGGTCGTTAGTGATAGCGATGCTTGGAACACAGGATACGCTGCTGCCGCTGTTTATCACGTTTCTGATGACCGGGTTTATGGGCTGCACGATCATCGGGGCGTTTGTTCTGCTGATTTTCAATTTCCGGAAAATCCGGCTGTCCGATGGGGCACTCCCAGAGGGTGTGAAATTCCGCAATATATGTGGGGCAATGTATGGGAATCTCGGGACAGTGGCATTTATTCTGGTAAGTTTGATTACGATGGCGTTTTTCTTGTTGAGATGATGTGGTGGTCAGTTGCTGTTCACAAGCAGGCACTTTTGGAAGTGAAAGTGTCGTGTATTTCACGGGATTCTGCTTGACTTCCTACTGTGTGATTACTATAATAAATAGTAATGAATACTACGTGATGTGAATTGCGTAACGGGAGGACGTTATGTTATATAAAATTATTGGTGACAGCTGCATGGATTTGACGGAGGAACTGAAATTGGATCCGCATTTTCAGATGATTCCGCTGACCCTGCAGATAGGGGATTACAAGGTAACGGATGATGAGACATTTAACCAGAAGGAGTTTCTGGCAAAGGTAAAGGCAAGTTCCGAGTGCCCGAAGACGGCGTGTCCATCGCCGGAGAGCTTCAAGGAAGCATTTGAGGGCGAGGCAGAATATATTTTCGTGGTAACGCTTTCGAACCATCTGAGCGGTTGCTACAACTCGGCGGCTTTGGCAAAACGCCTTTATGAGGAAGAGAACGGAACGGACGGGAAGAAGATTGCAGTCATTGATTCCCTGTCGGCGTCGGCGGGCGAGTTAAATATTGCGCTGTTCATCCGGGATCTGTGCGAGAAAGGTCTTCCGTTTGAGGAGATCTGCAGGCAGACGGAGGCATATCGGGATTCGATGAACACGTATTTCGTCATTGAGACGCTTGATTTCTTAAAGAAAAATGGCCGTCTGACCGGTTTGACGGCTTTTATCGCGTCGGCGCTGAATATCAAGCCGGTTATGGGCGCGGACAGCGGTACGATCATCAAGCTTGATCAGGCGCGCGGCATGACCCGGGCGCTCGACCGGATGGCGGAGATTGCGTGCAAAGAGGGCGGCGATACCGCAAGCAAACGTCTGGTGATCGCACACTGTAATAACCCGGAACGTGCTGAGCACGTGAAAGAGATCATGTGTAAACGGGCAAACTTCCGTGAGGTAGTGATCACGAATACGGCTGGCGTTGCAACCGTGTATGCGGGCGACGGTGGAATCATTATGACACTGTAGGGAGAAAGAGTGGGTGATGACAGCTGGAAAGGTGGAAAACGCCGGACAGCTGCGATTGATTGAGGAAAAATGAAGCATACATTTTTTAGTAAATGCACGAAAATGCCGTTCAGATACCGGACGGCATTTCTTTTATCCAGAATTGGAAATTTGACAATTTTGGCAGGAATGACGCTTTTGCTTGGCGGATGCCAGGCGGGAGGTTCCATATGGAAAGAGACAATCTCATTGGAGCCAAAAGACAAAACGGTATCGGAAGAAACGCTTGATCCGGAAACAGATATAGACGGGCAGGTGGAGTCAGAACAGATAGATGGCGCGGAACTGGGGGTGGAAATGCAGGGGCAGGACGAATCTGGCAAACTTGAGGCAGAACCGGGAGAAAATGATTCAAATGAGTGTTCGCTTCTGTTTGCCGGAGATATCTATTTTTCCAACCATGTTTTAAATGCCTACGACCGTGTGGGAGGTATCGGTGGCGTCCTCGGAGAGAGTTTGCGGGAGACGATCGCGGAGTCTGATATTTTTATGGCAAACCTGGAATTTCCGTTCAGCGACCGGGGAACACAGGCGGCGGATAAACAGTTTACGTTCCGGGTATCGCCGTCCCGCGTGTCTATTTTACAGGAGATCGGACCAGACATCGTGACGGTGGCGAACAACCATGCGCTAGATTACGGCACGGACGCACTGCTGGACACGTGCGATACGCTGGACAGTGCCGGGATTTTGCATGTTGGGGCGGGAAAAAATCTGGAAGAGGCGAAACAGCCGCAGATCATTGAGAAAAATGGAAAAAAGATTGGCTTTCTGGGCGCGTCGCGCGTCTTTCCGACGGGCGGATGGGCGGCAGGATCGTCGCATCCGGGCATGTTTTCGGCGTATGACACGGCTTCGGTCGTGCAGGAGATCCAGAAGGTAAAGAAAGAGTGTGATTATCTGGTTGTCTATGTCCACTGGGGTATCGAGCGGAACACGCAGCCAGAGGCGTACCAGCGGGAGATGGGACATCAATACATCGACGCGGGCGCTGATCTGGTGGTTGGCAGCCATCCACATGTGCTGCAGGGGATTGAGCTGTATCATGGAAAATGGATTCTGTACAGTCTTGGAAATTTTGTGTTCGGAAGCTCGATTCCGGAGACAATGCTGGTGCAGGCGTCGGTAGATGCACAGGGAGAGACGGCGCTTTCAATTGTGCCTGCAACTTCATCTGCCGGATATACGAGAGAGCTGGACGTGGGGAAGAAAGAGGCGTTTTACCAGAAGATACAGGGGCTTTCGGACGGCGTGCAGATTGATGAGAGTGGAAGGGTATCAATTCAGTAAATCATAAAAATCAAATTCAATGTTAGAAATCCTGCCCCTGAAAACACCCGCTTTCCCGCAGTGCCTTGGAAAACGCATTCAAAAACGTCCGCTTATTTCCACTCCATTCCGGTGCGACCAGCAATTTTTTCGGTCCATCGCCGCTGATCCGGTGGATGACCATATCGGGCGGCAGCAGGCGGATACATTCGATCAGCAGCTCAATGTATTCGTCCATTGAAAAGACCGGAAAAGGTGCCTGTTCATAGAGCTCTGCCAGCTTCGTGCCGCGTAAAATGTGGAGAAGCTGAAGTTTGATGCCGTCGATGGCAGGCTGGAAATCGGCCAGATAGCGGACGGTATCGAGCATCTGGGCTTTTGTTTCATCAGGCAGCCCCAGAATGACATGGACGATGACGGTCAGACCGGCGGCTTTCAGTTCACGGACGGCATTTTCAAAGACCGGGAGGGAATAACCGCGCTGGATGCGCGTGGCACTTTCCTCATGGATGGTCTGAAGTCCCAGTTCCACCCAGACCGGTTTTCGACGGTTTAAGCGGGCGAGAAGCTCCAGGACATCCGGCGGCAGGCAGTCCGGGCGGGTTCCGATGGACAGGGCAGCCACGTCCGGGTGGGCGATTGCTTCGGAAAAAAGCGGCTCCAGATAGGAGACAGGCGCATAGGTATTTGTGTAGGACTGGAAATATGCGACATATTTTCCACCCTTTATTTTATTTGCGACACGCGCCTTTGCCGCTTCGATCTGTTCGGTCACGGAGGTGTGAGCCGGCTCTGCAAAATCGCCGGAACCGCCGTGGCTGCAGAAAATGCAGCCGCCCGTTCCCAGCGTACCGTCCCGGTTGGGACAGGTCATGCCGCCGTCGAGCGCCAGCTTGTAGATTTTCTGCCCGAACTGGTCTTTCAGCCATGCATTTAACGAATAGTAGGGACGACCGTCGGAGTAGCAGCGGGGCATGGAGGAATCCGGGTGTTTGCCGGAGGCGGTGGATGCAGGATGGAATGTTTCGGGTAATGATAGGTATGTTTGAGTAGTTTGCTTCATACGGACTCCTGTGTTTTACTATATAAATGAAAGCTTACCAGAACCACAGCATTTTGTAAACACACGAAAGAATATCGTATTGAGGCATTTTGAGGAAAATGATATAATGAGCGCAGAAGAAAAGAATGCGGCTGCGAAGCAGACATATTCTTTTCTTGCGCCATTAACGAACGAACAGCCATGCGAAGCAGGGCGGTAGAGCGCGATAGCGCGGGTTCGTGAGTTATGATATAATACATACAAGAAGTCAGATTGAATCAAAATATCTGAAATCATAATCATATAAAGGAAACAATTGTTCACGGGTAGGCACTTTTGGAACCGAAAGTGCCGTAAGAAAACGTGGTGGCAGCAGGAATTTGCCGTATTAAAATGCGAAGCCACGGCAAATTCCGTTACTGGGCACGTATGCGTGAACAGTAACAAACAATTTGGGGAAAAGGAGAAGGGATATGTCAGTCAAAGAAACACTGAAACAGCTGGAATCTGAGAAAACGAAAGTGCTGATGGCAGAATTATACGGGGCAGAGAAAGCGGAGGAGAACCGGGCGCGTTACCGCTATGTGGCAGAGCGCTTTGAGAAAACATATGGGGAACGTGATATCAAGCTGTTTACTTCCCCGGGACGGACGGAGATCAGCGGCAACCACACCGATCACAATCATGGCAAGGTGCTGGCGGGCAGCATCAACCTGGACTGCGTCGGCGCGGCGGCACCGAACGGAACCGACACGATCCGCATATTAAGTGAGACATTTCATCAAAATTTCAGCATCCATTTAAGCGATCTGAAACCGAGCACGGGTATGAGCGGCACCATCGACCTGACAAAGGGCATTTTAAAGGGCTTTGAGGAGAGAGGATACAAGGTCGGCGGATTTGACGCATACATTACCAGCAATGTTATCAGCGCGGCGGGCGTCAGCTCTTCGGCTTCCTATGAGATGCTGATCTGCTCTATGTTAAATACGATGTTTAACGAGGGAAAGATGGATGTTGTCACCTACGCCCACATCGGAAAATATGCAGAAAACAAGTTCTGGAACAAGGCGTCGGGTCTGCTCGATCAGATGGCATGCGCGGTCGGCGGTCTGATTACGATCGATTTTAAAAATCCGGAAGCGCCGGTTGTGGAGAAGATTGATTTTGATTTCGGCGCGCAGGATCACAGCCTGATGATTGTAAATACGGGAAAAGGCCACGCGGATCTGAGCGCAGATTATTCTTCCGTTCCAAACGAGATGAAAAAAGTAGCGCAGTACTTTGGCAAAGAGGTCTGCGCGGAGATTTCCGAGGAAGAGGTGATCGCAAACCTGGCGAAAGTGCGTGCATTTGCGGGAGATCGTTCCGTGATGCGTGCGTTCCATTTCTTTGAGGAAAATAAGAGAGTGGAGCAGGAAGTAAAGGCCCTTCGGGAAAATGATTTTGCTGCCTTTTTGGAGGGAATCACAGCTTCGGGCAATTCTTCCTGGAAATGGCTTCAGAATGTATACACGACTGCAGACGTGCAGGAGCAGGGCATCAGCATTGCACTTGCGCTGACGGAATTGTTTATCGCGAAAAAAGGACGCGGCGCGTGCCGGGTTCATGGCGGCGGCTTTGCCGGTGTTATCATGGCGATGATTCCGAACGATCTGGTGGACGAGTATACAGAATACATTGAAAATGCGATCGGAGAGGGCAATGTATACCGCATGAGCATCCGCCCGCACGGCGCGATCTGCGTGAGCGAGCGCATCTAAAAATTGGGACCTGGAAAGGCGGTGGAATTTATGGGAAATAAAAATTTGATTATCACAATCGAGAGGGAGTACGGAAGCGGCGGACGTATTGTGGGACGCAAGCTGGCAGAGGAGCTGGGGCTTCATTTCTACGACGATGAGATCTTAAAGATGGCGTCGGAGAAGAGTGCGGTCGGAGAGGAATTTTTCCGTTTAGCGGATGAGAAAGCGGGAAACAACCTGCTTCACCGTCTGGCTGGCGCGAAGAAGGCAGATGTGTTCGGAAAGCCGTCCCTGAAAGGCGATGTGACATCGCCGGATAACCTGTTTAAATTCCAGGCGATGGTGATGCGGGAGCTGGCAGAACAGGAACCGTGCGTATTTGTGGGCCGTGCGGCTGGCTATGTGCTGGATCAGGACGAGGAGATCGAAAATCTGGTCCGCATCTTTGTCTATGCCGACCGTGTGCGCCGCGTGCAGCGCGTTATGGAAGTAGACTGCATCAGTGAAGAAAGAGCGAAGAAGCGCATCCGGAAGATTGAGAATGAGCGGAAGAATTATTATAAATATTTTACTGGAAATGACTGGAAAAACATGAAGAACTACGATCTTCCGATCAATACGACCCGCCTCGGACTGGACGAGACGGCGGAGCTGATCAAGGAATATGTGAAGCTGCGCGGGTATATGAAGTAGGGAAAAATGTAAACAACCTGTCTGTGATGCAGGCTAAAAATTTCAGTTGAAGATTGTAGGAAGCAGGGCAGATTTGGAAGATGAGAAGTGCCAGCGGATCGCCAGCTCAATCAGCTCCCAGAATGCTGGGAGAGTGATTCCGGCATTCTGAAATTTCCTTTGACGACAGTAGAATCATTACGACCTTATTACAAATTATTTACGGTTTGAAGCGGCATATTGACGGTCAAAATGGAAAATGATACAATGATTTCAGAAAGAAAGGGGGAGAAAGCATGAGAAGTGCATCTGAATTTAGGCAAATGGCGCGTGAGACACTGAGCGGAAACTGGAAACTTGCGATGGGAACGGGATTAGCAGCGTCCCTGATCGGTGCGGAGATTGCCGATACGGCGCCAAATGGAATAACAGAGCTGCAAAAAGTGATACAGGCACGACCGGAAGTGAAGAATGTGCTGACGCAGGTATTTCCGATGCGCAGCATGCTTCTGCCCTGGGTGCTTTTGCTTATCTGGGGCTTGATGGTGGTTATTATTGGAGGTGCGGGGCAGATGGGATATGCCCGTTTCCATCTGAATCTGGCAGAGAAAAAGGAAGCGTCCTTTTCTGATTTATTTTCCCAGTTTTCGCGGATCACAGATGGCGTGGCGATGGTATTTGTGCGCGGCTTTTATATATATTGCTGGACCTGCCTGTTTTTCGTTCCGGGGTTTATAAAGACGTACAGCTATGCGATGACACCATATGTGCTGATGGAACATCCAGAATATTCCGCCAACGAGGCAATCACCGAGTCGCGCCGCCTGATGGATGGGAGAAAATGGAATTTATTCTGCCTGACCTTTAGCTTTATCGGCTGGCGGCTGATCTGCAGCATTCAATATATAATACCAGCGGTTCTTTTGTATACACAGGGAAGGCTCAGCGGTGTGACCGTGCTGTTTCTGGCAGTGCTGTTTCTGGCAGGGCTGATGGGACCGCTCAATATTGGCTATCTGTTTCTGCGCCCATATGAGGAGGCGGCATTTGCGGCATTTTATAGGGACGTGCGGGATGAGAAGAGGGAAATAGAAGAGATAGAAATGCAGGATAAGTGGAGTGAGAATGAGTCGGAGGAAAGTGAAAATGCGTGAACTCTGCCTATACAAAAATGAAATCATTTGCATAGAACTGTGCTTGTGTAAGGATAGACGGAACAATAAAAATCTTTGAAAATCAAATTGGCGAAAGCCCAAAATAAGAATCTGCAATCAAAAAACACCTCAGAAAGTGGTCAAAATGAAAGCTTTCTGAGGTGTTTTTTTGAGTTGTATTATTTATTTTGTTTTAGTCCATCCGTGCTTTCTCAGACAGCAAATGTTTCTGGCAATAGAAGAATGCCGGAATCAGAAATGCATCGGCGAGCAGCCATGCAAGCGGCGAGGCAAAACAGATGATGATGTAGCCAAAGATCGGCACCAGCAGGAAGCCGACCATGGCGCGGGCGATCATTTCGCAGACACCTGCCAGGATGGCGAGCAGGCTGTAGCCCATTCCCTGAATCGTGAAACGCCATACATTGACGATTGTCAGAGGTATGTAGAACAGAGAGTTGAAGGTCAGGAACTGGTGCGCCTGATGGATTACAACTGTTTCCGAGGCATCGACGAAGAGAAGCGGAATCACGCCGCCAAACACGGTCAGCACGATACACGCCGCAATGGAGTAGATGCCGCCGATGAGAGTTGCGGACCGGACGCCCTGGCGGATGCGGTCTACCTTTCCGGCACCGGCGTTCTGTCCGGCGTAGGTTGCCATCGTGCCGCCCAGCGCGTCAAACGGGCAGCAGAAGAACATGCCGATCTTCTGACCTGCGGTGACGGAGGCAACTGCGATGGAACCTAGGGAGTTGATGGCAGTCTGAATGACAACCGAGCCGATCGCGGTGATCGAGTATTGGAGTCCCATCGGCACACCCATTTTGCAGAGAATGTAAATGTGTCTGCCGCTGATGCGCGTTTCCTCACGGTGCATATGCAGAATTTCAAATTTTTTCTTCATATAGATCAGGCAGAGAATACCGGATACTGCCTGAGAGATAACAGTTGCATAGGCAGCTCCGGCGGTGCCGGTTCCGATCTGTACGATGAAAAGCAGATCCAGCGCAATGTTTAAAAGGCTGGATAAAATCAGGAAATAGACCGGCGTTTTGGAGTCGCCGAGCGCACGGATGATGCCCGCCAGCGTATTGTACAGGTAGGTCGCCGGGATGCCTGCAAATACGAAGAAAATGTAGCTGTACGCGCCGTCGATGATATTGTCCGGCGTCTGCATCCAGACGAGAATCTGGCGTGTCATCAGGCAGACGATCACGGTCATGATCACGGCAAAACAGGAGGCGACCCATCCGGCATTGGCGACGAAACGGCGCATATCCTTGTAATCCTGTGCGCCGAACCGCTGTGCAACCGGAATGGAAAAGCCGGTGCAGACGCCGATGACGAAACCGTTAATCATAAAGTTGATGGCAGAGGTGGAACCGACCGAAGCCAGCGCATCAACGCCGAGAAATTTTCCAACTATGATCGTATCGACCATGCTGTAAAACTGCTGGAATAAAAGTCCCATCAGCATCGGAACCGCAAAGCCCAGAATCAGCTTTGCCGGGCTCCCGTTTGTCATATCTTTTATGGTAGAGCGTTGCGAAGAGCGGCTCATGGAAAAACCATCCTTTCTAAAAAACGATTATAAAACTCTGAGAGTAGATTTTATAAGAAATACATAAAATTGGCAATCCGAAAAATCACGAAAAAAAGTAAAATAGAGGCACTTTTTTTTGTGATATAGAAGCGGGCTGGTCAGCACGCGGTATTTTACAATCAGTGACATACATGGTATCATAACGGGTAGAGTGATTTTTATTTCATAGGAAATTGCGTCCTATGAAACAAAAAACACTTCGCGAGGATGCGCACTCGCGCGAAGCAGAAACATGTCGCAAGCGACTGCGCGAGACGCCCGAATGTGCCAAGGCACATTCTTTTTCATATAGAACGGAAATGAGGGTAACATACATGAAGAGACTGGCGGTGGGAATCCTGGCGCACGTAGATGCGGGGAAGACAACATTATCAGAGGCGATGCTCTATGCGGGCGGCATGATCCGCCATCTGGGGCGGGTGGACAAGGGCGATGCGTTCCTGGACACATATGAATTGGAGAAAAAGCGCGGAATCACGATTTTTTCCAAGCAGGCGCGGCTTGCATGGGATGATATGGATGTGACGCTCTTGGACACGCCGGGACATGTGGATTTTTCAGCGGAAATGGAGCGGGTGCTTCAGGTGCTGGACTATGCGGTGCTGGTCATCAGCGGTTCAGACGGCGTGCAGGGGCATACAAGGACGCTGTGGCGGCTGCTGGCGCGCTATCAGATTCCGGCGTTCCTTTTTATCAATAAAATGGATCTGGCGCCGGGACGGGAACAGGAGGTCCTGCGCGATCTAAAAGAGTCGCTGGGCGGCAACTTCGTTGATTTTGGTGCGGACGGGACGGAAAGTTTCTATGAAGAGGCAGCAGTCAGCGGCGAAGCGGAATTGGAGGAATTTCTGGAGACGGGACAGGTGTCTAAAGATGCGATCCGCAGCCGGATTGCCAGCCGGGATCTGTTTCCGTGTTATTTTGGTTCGGCGCTCAAAAATACGGGCGTGGAAGAATTTATGCGCAGTTTGGAAGAATATACGCTGGAACCAGTGTATCCGAACGAATTTGGGGCGAAAATATTTAAAATTGTGCGCGACAGCCAGGGCGAACGCCTGACTTATATGAAGATCACGGGCGGCGTGCTGCATGTCAAAGACCGGATCGGCGAGGAAAAGGTAAATCAGATCCGCCTGTATTCAGGCGATAAGTATGAGGCGGTAAGCGAGGCACCGGCGGGTATGATTTGTGCGGCAACGGGACTTTTGCACACGAAACCGGGCGAGGGGCTTGGAGTCTGTGAAATGGGCGCGGAACCGGTGTTGGAGCCGGTTTTGACGTATCGCGTCGAGCTTCCGGAGGACGTGGATGCGGCGGCGATGCTGCCGAAACTGCTTCAATTAGAGGAAGAAGAGCCGGAGCTTCATATTGTCTGGGAGGAAGAAAAGAAAGAGATTCACGCCCAGATCATGGGCGAGATCCAGATGGAGATTCTGAAAAGCCTGATTGCAGAGCGTTTTGGGGTAAATGTCCGGTTTGGCGGGCGCAGCATTGTATATAAAGAAACGATCACCGATACGGTCGAGGGTGTCGGGCATTTTGAGCCACTCCGCCATTATGCGGAGGTACATCTGCTTCTGGAGCCGGGAGAACCGGGCAGCGGGCTGGTGTTTGATACCGATTGCAGTGAAGATATTTTAAGTAAAAACTGGCAGCGGCTGGTGCTGACGCATCTGGAAGAAAAGGTACACCGGGGAGTTCTGATTGGGGCGCCGATCACGGATATGAAAATTACGCTGAAATCGGGACGCGCCCATGTGAAACATACAGAAGGCGGCGATTTTCGACAGTCCGTGTACCGGGCGGTCCGTCAGGGACTGATGCAGGCGCATTCGGTGCTGTTGGAACCATTTTATGCCTTTCACCTGACGATACCGGACAAGATGGTGGGACGTGCAATGACCGATCTGGAGCGGCGGTTTGCCGTTTTTGAGGGACCGGTGCTGGAGGACGGGGAGGCAATATTAACCGGACGTGCCCCGGTATCGGCGCTCGATGGATATCAGACGGAGGTGACGGCGTACACGGGCGGATTGGGACAGATGATCTGCACGCTCGATGGCTACGGACCATGCCACAATGAAGAAGAAATCATTGCGGCAGCCGGGTATGATCCGGATGCGGATCTGGCAAACCCGAGCGGATCTGTTTTCTGTGCACACGGAGCCGGATTTGTCGTCAACTGGGACGAGGTCAAAGATTACATGCATCTGGAAAGCTGCCTGGGTGCGTCCAATGGAAAGCGGCGGATGGAGGCGATTGAAGCAGGCGCACGTTCCTCCGACGGACAGGGAGGAGGTTCTGTCGAGGAGATGTGGATTGGAACGGATGAGGTCGATGCGATTCTGGCGCGCACCTATCATGCCAATAAAAAGGAAGACGGCGGAAAACGCCGCTGGGGCGGAACCAGTAAACGACCAGTGCAGCAGTACGGCGCGGGCGTGTATGGAGAGACGGCGCGGAGACAGAAGAGCGATTCGAAAGCCGGGACAGCTGGAGCTTCGACATTTGGAAATGTGGGAAAATCAGGAGGTTCCGTGGCTGGAAATGCAGGGGGATTTGAGCATGCAGGAAAAGCGCCGGAAAGTGGCAGACAGGGCAGCAGAACTGGCAGCTCCAAAGGAAAAATGGCATCAGCGGTTCGGGAATATCTGCTGGTAGATGGCTACAACATTATTTTCTCCTGGGACGAGTTAAATGAGCTGGCAAAGATCAACATTGACAGCGCCCGTGGTAAGCTGCTGGATATTCTATGCGATTATCAGGGAAGCCGCGGTATCGAGGTGATAGCGGTGTTCGATGCTTACCGGGTGCAGGGACACCGGACGGAGGTGACGGATTACCACAACATTCATGTAGTTTTTACGAAAGAGGCGGAGACAGCTGACCAGTACATCGAGAAATTTGCCCATGAAAATGGGCGGAAATATACGGTGATGGTAGCGACCTCCGACCGTCTGGAACAGATCATCATCCGTGGGCAGGGCTGCGGGCTGTATTCGGCGCGGGATTTTGAGGAAGAGGTAGACCGTGTGAAGAATCAGACACGTGAGCATACCCACCGACCGCATAGCGGACATAAAAATTATCTGCTGGATTCGGTGCCGGAGGAGGTGCTGCGGCAGGTGAAGAAGGACGAATAATGTATAAAAAGCGGATGTTCGTATAGATTACTCGAAGGCATGAATCAGATCCTTCCGCGTAAATTCCATCAGTTCTGCCGCCGCTGCGCTCAGGCTGCCGGTTTCGATGGCGGAAAGCATGGTTCAGTTAAGGGAATATGCAGAAAAATCTGCATTGTACATTACAAGGAAAATACTCACATGTGCTGCAAAAATATTTTAAGGTATGACGAAAAGACAGAATGCACATCGGTCACGTTAAGAAATATAATAGGGATGAGATTTGAGTTGCTCGATACATGAAATCCCTGTTTCTCTTTGGGCGGAGGTTAATAGGATATTTAAGGTTGGGTCTGATAGGAGTCAGATGCCTTTGTATGAGAAGCGTGCTCTCAGTTTCGTCACCGCTGCTTTTCAGATTTGCCCTGCATCTGTAGCATAAACTGTATATGCTCCTTAAAAGCAAGTTTCAAAAAATTGAAGAGAAACCGTATATAGATAATACCTTGCCGGACTTCATTTTCGATGGAGTCCGGCGTTCTGTATCCAGAAATTGCATTTCATATGTCGGCAAAAAGTGTTACACTGTTGGATATTCTGAAAGAGCAGAAGGCAAGTAAATACTCCGGCGGGATCTACCACAAAACACAGATTGATTTGACATACTATTCCAACCATATAGAAGGAAGCCGAATGACCCACGATCAGCCCCGATATATCTTTGAAACCAGCACCATCGGTGTAGAAAAAGAAGTGCTGAACGTGGATGATGTGATTGAAACAGCAAATCACTTCTGCTGCATTGACATGATCATTGATCATGCAAAAGCAGCTCTGACGGAAAAATTCATCAAAGAGCTTCACTTGGTTTTGAAGAACGGCACCAGCGATTCCAGAAAAGATTGGTATGCGGTTGGCGATTATGAGAAACTTCCGAATGAAGTCGGCGGTATGGATACCGCCCTTCCGGAAGAAGTTGCCGATAAAATGAAGGTATTGCTGATGGAATATAATGCCAAAGAAGAAAAGACCTTTGAGGACATTCTGGACTTTCATGTGAAGTTTGAGCGGATTCATCCGTTCCAGGATGATGATGTTATAATAAGGACAAAGTTAGAGAAACCCAGTAAAATCAAGGGGTTAGCACTAATTTAGTTCTTATTTTTATACCAATTTAGCGGTGGGATAAGGCAGCGCTGTTATATCAAAACCGAAAATCCAAGTCAGTATCGCAGATAACAGATTAGAAGTAATGGGCATTGATCATGGCTGGTCGATGATGAAAACAATATCTCAGGTATTTGTCACAGGAGTTAAGGAGATAACAACAACTCCGGCACTCTTTGGTGATGTACTTGAGTATGAGGGAAAGTACTACAAGATTGGAACTGTAAGGCAGGAGGTCAAATGGTATTTCACAAAAGGTTTTGACAGATAGTTTAAGACAAATGATGAGTGATGGACTGGCATATCGCCACGATTACCATGAGCAGCCACCGAGAGTTGAATACGGATTAACGGAACTCGGAGCAAAAATGCTTCCAATTGTTAATTCACTTGCTGACTTTGGTAACTACTATAAATCACTTATTGAACAGAATTAAGTACGTTAGTATTTGAAAAGCTCGAACAATCGGAATTTACTTCTACTTAGACATACAAACTGTTGACAGCAAAACTCCTATATAGTATTATTTGATAAAATACTATATAGGAGTTTTTGTATGAAAATGAATGGCGGATTTCTTGTTACCAAAATAAAATAACTTGGAGATCGAATCTTTGAGAAGATTCTCAGCGAAAAGAATATTGATGCGTTTAACGGAGCCCAGGGGCGTATTCTTTATGTGCTGTGGCAGGAAGATGGAATCTCAATCAGATCACTCTCGATTAAATGTGGATTAGCGATAACTTCTCTTACTACGATGCTGGAAAGAATGGAAAATAAAGGGCTGATAAGACGCGTTCAGTCTGAAACGGACAAAAGGAAAACACTCCTGTTTCTGACTGAAAAAGCACATGCCTTAAAGGACGAATACGATTCTGTATCTGATAAAATGGGCAGTATTTACTACAAAGGTTTTTCGGAGGAAGAAATTACCCAGTTTGAGGAATACCTCGACCGTATCAGAAAGAATCTTGAGGAGTGGCAGAAATCATGAGTATTTGTATCAAAGATCAGATTCAAAACATGAATATCGTCATCGGATGTACAGTGGGGTGTGCATATTGCTACGCCCGCAATAATGTGAAACGCTGGCATATGATTGATGACTTTGCTGACCCTGAATTCTTTCCGGGTAAGCTCAAGATGATGGAAAAGAAACGTCCGCAGAACTTTCTTCTTACCGGCATGAGCGATCTTTCCGGCTGGAAGTCAGAATGGAGAGACGAGGTATTTGAAAAAATCCGTGAAAATCCACAGCATCAGTTCCTGTTCCTTACAAAGCGACCAGATCTGCTGGATTTTGATACAGATTTGGAAAACGCATGGTTTGGTGTTACGGTGACGAGAAAAGCAGAACTGTGGCGTATTGACGCACTACGGGAAAATGTCAGAGCAAAACACTATCATGTTACCTTTGAGCTGCTATTCGACAATCCAGGTTCAGTTGATCTTTCCGGGATCAACTGGATCGTTGTCGGCACCATGACTGGAGTTCAGAGCAGGAAGGTTCATACGGAGCCGGAGTGGGCATGGTCTCTGACAGATCAGGCGCATGCGCTTGACATTCCGGTATTTATGAAGGAAGATCTTGTCCCTATCATAGGGAATGAAAATATGATTCAGGAAATGCCGGATGAATTCAATAAAGTGTTGGAGGTACAGAGATCATGGCAGAAGTAATAAATGGAATCCTCATTAATGAGGCGGAAACAAAGAACATCATGACCAAGTCCAGTCTGCCTGTAGGCGGTTACTCGGTCAATCCATATGTAGGCTGTACACACGCCTGCAAGTATTGCTATGCTTCTTTTATGAAGCGCTTTACCGGACACAAGGAGGAATGGGGCACTTTCCTTGATGTGAAGCATTGGCCGGAAATTAAGAATCCGAAGAAATATGCCGGACAGCGGGTGGTCATCGGTTCTGTGACAGATGGCTACAA
>NZ_QUFH01000015.1:0-65556 GCF_003478415.1 Clostridium sp. AF27-5AA | reverse complement strand
GCCAGAGCTTTTGATTACAGAGGAATCGAGTATTCGAAGAAGCCATTTAAGTTTAGCAACACAGAGGCCGGATTTGTGACATTTAAGGAATGGATCCTGGACCTCAAAGAAAGACATGAGAAGGATAAGGTGATTCCAGGTATGGAACCGACCGGGCATTACTGGTTCAATCTTGGAAAGTTTCTACAGGATAATGAAATGAAACCGGTGCTTGTAAATCCTCACCATGTGAAAAAATCAAAAGAACTCGACGACAATAATCCGACTAAAAATGACCGTAAGGATCCGAAAGTTATAGCAGGATTAGTTAGAGAGGGACGTTACATGATCCCATATCTGCCGGATGGTGTTTATGCTGATCTTAGAACAGCATCAAACATAAGATTCCAGTTACAGGCGGAACTTACAAGAATTCAAAACAGGATCAGTCGTTGGTTCAATATATATTTTCCTGAATATAAGACGGTATACGGAAAGTCGGATGCCAAGAGCGGAATGCTAATCCTTAAAACAGCACCACTCCCTGAAGATATCCTGACGTTAGGTATCGATGGAGTGAACCAAATCTGGCGTGATGCGAAGTTAAGAGCAGTTGGAAAGGCGAGGGCGAAGACCCTGATAGAAGCTGCTGAGCACAGCGTTGGAAGCAAAGAAGGTGCGGTGTCTGGAAAAATGGAAATTCGAATGCTTCTGGAGGACTATGAATCCAGAAATACGCGTCTACAGGAAGTTATGGTTCTAATTGAAGAACTGGTAAGAAAGATTCCGATGACTGAAAAGCTGTTAGAGATCAAAGGTGTGGGAATCAGGACAGTGTCAGGATTCCTTGCAGAAGTAGGTGATATCAGCCGCTTCAACAATCCGAAGGAACTGCAGAAACTTGCAGGATTGGCATTGGTTGAAAATAGTTTGGGAAAGCACAAGGGCGAGACAACAATAAGCAGACGAGGTCGAAAGAGACTTATATATCTACTCTTTGAGGTTGCAATGTCACTTGTGTCGAAGAACCAGAAGTTCAGGGAACTCCATAATTATTACACAACCAGAAGACTAAATCCATTGAAGAAAATGCAGTCACTTATGGCAATTGCAGCTAAGCTGATACGAGTCTTTTATGCCATTCTGACGAAAGGTGTGGATTATGATCCGAAAAAGATGGTCAGTGACATCAAGAGACCAGCAGTTTATCTACAGGCTGCGTAAGAAAGATAAGTAACTGTAATGGAGGCTGTCATGTGGACAGCCACTGAATCAAGCGGAATGTAACAGATAACGTCCACTGATCACAGTGCTGGAACAGGAAGCGAGTCAGTAATCAATAATACAAAGAATGAGCCAGTAGTCGGCAGAAATCATCACCAAGGGGCATGACCCCGTAAAGGAGCATAGCTGACACCCTGGTTATGGGTAGGCAGAACGAAGGAAGTTAGGACCTCTGGAGACAGAGATGATCCTGGTGGATATAGGAGGTTAGCTGCCATAGAGGGAAGGGCATACGCAAGACCAGTAAAGCGAAAATCAATGACGTTTTATTTCGTATACCATTCAACCGCTATTTCAGTACCTGATACATCGAAATGCTCATAGCTGTGGCTTATTCACTGAGATATGAAAGGTTGAAAAACCTTGAATTTTCAATAAAAAACACTTGATTATATGAGGAGGAGATCTGTATGCGACTGGAAGAACATCCTGTCCTGGATTTTGACCGGGGAGAAGAGGTCGTTTTTTACTATAACGGTCAGCCCATCACCGGCTTTACCCACGAAACCATCGCCGCCGCCCTGCATGCGGCTGGCATCCGCACACTGGGACACAGTCCCCATCTGCACCGTCCAAGAGGTCTTTTTTGTGCCATCGGCAACTGTTCCTCTTGTTTCATGACTGTAGACGGTGAGCCAAATGTCCGCGTCTGCGTGACCCGCGTAAAGGCCGGCATGAAAGTGGAAGAACAGCACGGAAAGGGGGTTGTCCTATGATCAAACAGACCGAAATTCTCGTCATCGGAGGCGGACCGGCGGGTCTCTCTGCTGCCTGTGCCGCCGCCGAGCTGGGAGCCAGCGTCCTCTTATGTGAGCGCGATTACCTCCCCGGCGGTCAGTTAGTCAAACAGACGCACAAATTTTTTGGTTCCGAAAAACAATATGCCGGAGAACGCGGCATCCACATCGGAAACCTGCTGATAGAAAAAGCGAAACACCATCCAAATATTGAAATTTTGACAGAAGCAACCGTGCTGGGAATCTATGAGGACGGCATCGTTACTGTTTTTTATCACGGAAAACACATGAAAATCCGCCCATCCAAAATCATTCTCGCCACCGGCGCTTCTGAAAAGTTTCTGGAATTTCCCGGCAATGATCTTCCCGGTATCTACGGTGCCGGTGCCGTGCAGACCCTCATGAATGTCGCCGGCGTCAAACCGGCTGAACGTGTTTTAATGGTCGGTGCAGGCAATATCGGTCTGATTGTCTCCTATCAGCTAATGCAGGCAGGGGTTGAGGTTGCCGGCATTATTGAAGCCGCCCCAAAAATCGGCGGTTATCTGGTCCATGCCTCGAAAATCCGCCGCGCCGGTGTTCCTATCCGGACTGGTTATACGATCGAAAAAGCGTATGGAACTGATGCCCTTGAGGGCGTTGTCATCGTACAGGTTGACTCCCAGTTCCAGCCTGTCCCCGGCACGGAAGAGACGATTCCCTGCGATACGCTCTGTCTGGCAGTCGGACTGGCTCCGCTGACCGAGCTTTGCTGGCAGGCTGGCTGTGATATGGCATTTATCCGCGAATTATCCGGGCATATCCCGCTGACCGATGAAAACCTGGAAACCTCGGTTCCGGGCGTCTATGCAGCCGGCGATGTTTCCGGAATCGAAGAAGCCTCTTCCGCTATGGTGGAAGGCCGTCTCGCCGGATGTGCCGCTGCCGAAAGCCTCGGCTATGAGCCTGTCCGGGCGGCAGCCGAAAAGGAAGCTGCCCGTTCGGAGCTTTCTGAACTGCGCTCCGGTCCTGCCGGTGCCAGAATTTTAAGCGGTCTGGAAAAAGCCCGTAAACTTCGCCTGGAGCATGACATATGCAGGAAAGGAGGCGCATCCGTATGTTAATTCAGACAGGAATCCCGGATAAAGAAGCCATTGAAGCAGTTACGCCGGATGAAACACGTTTTTTAAAGGGCGCCGTTGCCATCGCAGAGTGTTTTCAGAAAATCCCCTGCAATCCCTGTACAAAGGCCTGTGTAAAAAAAGCAATCCACATTGAGCCAGATATCAACGAGACACCCGAAATTGATTTTGATGTCTGCAATGGCTGCGGTGCCTGTATGCTGAAGTGCCCGGGTCTTGCCATTTTCATCGTTGATAAAACATACAGCCCGACCGAAGCCCTCGTAAAGCTTCCGTTTGAATTTCTGCCGCTTCCTAAAAAAGGAGAGCTTGCCTGCGGTCTGAACCGCTCCGGCGAAGCACTCGGCTGGTTCCCGGTCGTACAGATCATCCAGGGCGGCGCTAAAAATAAAACCAACATTGTCTGTCTGGCGGTTCCGAAGGAACTTGCCATGGACGTTCGGGCAATCAAAGTAGGGGGGTATCAAAATGGATGATAAAAACACAATCCTCTGCCGATGTGAAGATTTAACCCGCGAGGACATTTTAAAATGTATTCAGGATGGTTACCGCACCATCGACGAAATTAAACGTGTAACCCGTGCTGGAATGGGTCCCTGTCAGGGACGTACCTGCCGGATGTTGATCGCACAGGAACTCTCTTCCTATTATAAACTTCCTCTGGAAGAGGTCCTGATGCCAACCTTCCGCCCTCCTGTCAAACCTATCAGCATGGGCGCTCTGGCAGACGCCTGGGAAGAAACCGTCCAGGACGGGGATGAAGGTTCTTACGGATCCTACGATCCATCTGCTACAAAAGGAGGTGGCTGCGAATGAAAAAAGCCTACGATGTCATCATTATCGGCGGAGGCATTATTGGATGTGCCACCGCATTTGAACTCGCCAAGCGTGGAATCACAGACATCCTCCTGATTGAGAAACGCTTTCTGACCTCCGGCGCAACGGGCCGCTGCGGCGCCGGTATCCGCCAGCAGTGGGGATCCGAGCTGAACGCGCGGATCGCTCTGGAAAGTACCCATATCTTTGAACATCTGGAAGAATATACCGGCTATACGCGCAGCTGCGGTCTCCATCAGGGCGGCTATCTTCTGGTTGCTTATACAGAAAAAGAATGGGCACAATTTCAGGAAAACCTCAAAGTCCAGCATAAGCTCGGCATTGATTCCCGCGCCGTCGATTTAAAAGAAGCAAAAGAGATTGTTCCATACCTGAATACCGACGGTATGTTTGGCGCTACCTTCTGCCAGAAGGATGGTCACGCAGATCCGTTCCAGTGTACACAGGCCTACGCACAGGGTGCCAAACGGATGGGTGTTGAATTTCTGACCTACACCGAGGTCACCGGGCTTCAAACGAAAGCCGGACGCATCCACGCCGTTGAGACAACAAACGGAACCTTTGAAGCCAGAACCGTCATCAACTGTGCCAACGTCCATGCGCCAGAGCTGGCTAAAATGGTTGGTGAGGATATTCCTGTTACCTCGGAACGCCATCAGGCGCTGGTAACCGAGCCGGTTGCACCTCTCATCGACTGCATGGTCATGTCCTTCCACCGTTCCTATTATGTCCAGCAGACACCGCATGGAAGCTTCGTCATGGGCATCGGTCCCCACGAAGCCCCCAGCTACAATTTCAATTCTTCCTGGCAGTTTCTGGAAAAGAACTGTGCTGTCATGTGTGAGGCACTTCCGATTCTGCGGAAACTGAAAGTGGTCCGCCAGTGGGCTGGACAGTACGATTTAAGCCCGGACTGCAACCCTGTCATCGACGAGGCGGCTGAGGCAAAAGGATTTTACAGCGTCTGTGGGTTCTCCGGACACGGTTTCATGGTCTCCCCCCGCATTGCCATCCTCATGGCAAACCATCTCGCCGGGCAGGAGGACAGCATGGATATCAAGTTATTCAGCAAAGAACGCTACAAAACCGGCAAGCTCCTCCTGGAGCCGGCGGTTGTATAGATATAGCATAAATGCAAAAATCGGCAGTAAACGAACCAATTTTCGTTTACTGCCGATGCTTTTACGCCTCTTTCGTCCCTTTATTCTTTCGATCCAGAATAACCAGAACCACAATCAGCGCTGCGAATCCCACGCCGGTTCCCACCCAGCCATTGGCGGTAATTCCGGCCGCCAGATAACCGAGGAAACAGCACGCCGCTACGCACAGCACATACGGGATCTGGGTCGATACGTGGTTGATGTGGTGGCACTGGGCGCCAGCCGACGCAAGGATGGTCGTATCCGAGATCGGGGAAACATGGTCGCCGCAGACCGCACCTGCCAGAATCGAAGCCGTCACGATCGTAAGGCTGTTCATATTTTCAGCGCCAACCACCGCAAATGCAATCGGAAGCAGAATACCGAAGGTACCCCAGGACGTACCGGTCGAGAACGCCAGCCCCGCCGCGATGACGAACATCAGGGCCGGCATCAGGGAGCCGACCAGCGCATTGCCGCCCACTACCTCTTTGACATAGCCGCCGATGTTTAAGTAATCCGCACTGCAGATACCAGACAGAGTCCAGGCAAGGCACAGAATCATGATCGCCGGGATCATCGCCTTGACGCCGATCGTGAAGGATTCACAGAACTCATTGAACCGGATGACACGGCGGATCATGTAAAATGCAAAGATAAACACCAGTGTGAAGAAGGAACCAAGCACCAGGCTCAGTGCCGAATCACAGTTGGCGAACGCCTCGACCAGACCAACTCCGTCCAGGATGCCGCCTGTATACAGCATACCGCTGACGCAGAACGCAATCAGAACCAGGATCGGAAGAATCAGATCGATAACCTTTCCGTTGCCGGAGATCTCCATCGCCTCCGCCTCGACCGTCGTCTCTTTTCCGGTCTTTTTCACCTGTTCTTCATAGCGTTTCATCGCCGCGAAATCAAAATCGCCTGCTACCAAAAAGAGCATGAAGCAGATCGTGAGAAGCGCATACAGATTAAACGGAATCGTGTGAAGGAACAGACTGAAGCCGTCCACTCCGCTGTCCTCCGGAAGCGAAGAACCGACCGCTGCCGCCCAGCTTGAGATCGGCGCGATGATACAGATCGGCGCCGCCGTCGCATCGATGATGTAGGCTAACTTCGCACGTGTGATCTTGTGCTTGTCCGTCACCGGACGCATAACCGTGCCGACGGTCAGGCAGTTAAAATAGTCATCCACGAAAATCAGCATTCCGAGGAACATGGTTGCAAACAGCGCGCCCTTCTTCGTGCGGATCGCGTGGGACGCCCACTCACCATAAGCCTTCGACGCACCAGACTTTGTGATCAGTGCTACCACGATGCCGAGAAATGCCAGGAAAAGCAGAATGTTGACATTGCCCCCGATCTTCTCGCCCATGATCGCGATCATTGTTTCCACCGCATGAAGCGGATTTGGACCCGTAAATAAAAACGCGCCCGACATAATACCTATCAGCAGAGACAGGTACACCTCTTTCGTAATCAATGCAAGCGCAATGGCTACGATAGGCGGTATTAAAGAAAAAATCGTACCGCTCATAATTACCCCCTTATGGATTATCTGTACACATTCGGGCAAATTCTGCCCGTTTTTGAGCACACTATATCTACATAATAAATGTCCCCGGGCACTTTGTCCAGCGTCCGGGGACATTTTTTCATATTTTCTCTCTTTTTACTTTCTTTTCCTGCTTTTTACTCTGCTTTCTCCAGCTCTGCCAGTTCCAGAGCTGTCGCCTCGTATTTGGCAAGAATGACATTTTGAATCATGTCTCTGGTTTCCGAATTAATCGGGTGGGCAATATCCCGGTATTCTCCATCCGCAGCCTTACGGCTCGGCATAGCAATAAAAAGTCCTTTCTCTCCCTCAATAACCTTGATATCATGAACCACAAATTCATTGTCAAGTGTGATGGATACGATGGCTTTCATCTTACCTTCCTTCTCTATCCGCCGCACTCTTACGTCTGTAATCTGCATACCCATTTACCCCTTCCGTCTGTTCTTTGATGTACCCTATAATGTAAACCGCTCGTTCTTCTCAATGACAATCTTTACATCTTCCGGCGTACCGATGTGCGTCGTGTTGGCGCGGATCGTATCACGGCTCTCTACAATACAATTCTCAATCACTGTATTGTCCCCGATGTAAACATCATTTAAAATAACAGAATTCCGGATGATACAGTTATTGCCTACATATACCTTCTTAAACAGAACCGAGTTCTCCACCGTACCATTTAAGATACAGCCGCTGGATACCAGGCTGTTCTTGACATTTGCACCCGGATTGTATTTTGCCGGCGGAAGATCATCTACCTTGGAGTAGATCTCCGGGTATTCCTTGAAGAAATAGTGGCGTACATCCGGTTTTAGGAAATCCATGTTCGTCTTGTAGTACGAATCAACCGAAGCGATGTTGCTCCAGTAAGTTCCTAACTTATACGCGTAAATGCGTTTGAGGTTCTTATATCTGACTAAAATATCGGTAACAAAATCATACCGATCCTCTGCTGCACAGCGCTCCAGAAGTTCGATGAGCTGACGGCGGCGGATTACATAGATACCGCAGGAGATCATGCTGGAGGTCGCCAGCATCGGTTTTTCCTCAAAATCTGTGATACGTCCGTCATCATTTAACTTCACCAGACCGAAGCGGGTAACGTCCTCCTCCGGAGGCATCTCCTTGCATACTACGGTAATATCCGCTTTCTTTTCAATATGATACTCCAGTACCTTGCCGTAATCCAATTTATAGACACAGTCGCCGCCTGCAATGACCACATACGGCTCATGACTTTTCTTTAAGAAATCGAGGTTCTGATACAGCGCATCTGCGGTACCGCGGTACCAGTCGCTGCTCTCTGCCGTGATCGTCGGTGTGAATACATACATGCCGCCCTGCTTACGTCCGAAATCCCACCACTTGGAAGAACTCAAGTGCTCATTCAGGGAACGGGAGTTGTACTGCGTCAGTACCGCCACACTCTGGATGTGGGAATTGCTCATATTGCTCAGAGCAAAATCGACACTGCGGTAGCTGCCTGCGATAGGCATCGCTGCGATGGCTCTCTTATTGGATAATTCTCTCATTCTCTTGCTGTTGCCGCCAGCTAAAACAATCCCGATCGCTCTCATTGTATTCCACCTGCCTTTATGATATAATCGCCGCTCTCCAGCTCGCCGCCGTGATAATCGTCTGCCGTCGTCACACCGGAAATCGCTGTGTTCCGTCCTATCTTCACTCCATCCGGTATCACGGAGCGCTCTCCGATCGTTACCAGATCGAACTGATATACCTTCTTGTCGTACTTGCTCTCGGCATATTCTCCGACGCCGACCTCGGCATTCTCACCGATGGTAACGTCCTCCGCCACGATCGCCTTATCCACAACCGTGCCAGCGCCGATCGTCGTGCCCTTCATGATGATCGAATCACGGATCACCGCACCTTCTCCGATCGTAACGCCTGCTCCGATGACCGAGTTAATGACTTCGCCGTATACCTCGGTGCCCTCGCCGATGATACTGCGCTCTATCTTGGACTGCTCCGATATAAATTGTGGGGGAATAATATCGCTCTTCGTGTAAATCTTCCAGTATTCTTCATACAGGTTGAACTCCGGAATGATGTCGATCAGTTCCATGTTTGCCTCCCAGTAGGAGCCAAGGGTTCCGACATCTTTCCAGTAGCCGTTGTACTCGTATGCGAAGATACGTTTTCCAGCTGCATGGCAATACGGGATAATGTGCTTTCCAAAATCACATCCAGGCTCGTCCGAGAGCTTGATGAGCGCTTCCTTGAGCACCTTCCAGCTGAATATGTAAATACCCATGGAAGCTAAATTGCTGCGCGGATTCGCCGGTTTCTCCTCAAACTCCGTAATGCGGTTGTTGTCATCGGTTATAACGATACCGAAACGGCTTGCCTCCTCCATCGGAACCTGCATCGCCGCGATCGTCACATCCGCATTGTTTGCTTTGTGGTATTCCAGCATTACCTCGTAGTCCATCTTGTAGATGTGGTCGCCGGACAAAATCAGCACATACTCTGGATTGTACGTTTCCATGTATTCCAGATTCTGGTAGATCGCGTTCGCCGTACCGGTGTACCAATCGCTTCCTTTGCTCCGCTCATACGGCGGAAGTACCGTCACACCACCTACGTTGCGGTCCAGATCCCACGGAATACCGATTCCAATATGTGCATTCAGCCGCAGCGGCTGATACTGGGTCAGAACGCCTACCGTGTCCACTCCCGAATTGATACAGTTACTTAACGGAAAATCGATGATTCGATACTTTCCTCCGAAAGAAACCGCAGGTTTTGCTACTTTTTGAGTTAAGACACCCAGACGACTGCCCTGTCCGCCTGCCAACAGCATAGCTATCATTTCCTTTTTAATCACGATATCACCCCTCGATGCTCACATATAATGTGTATTTTAAACCTGTTTTTATTATAACATACTTCACGAAAATAGTGAACAAATTTTTAATAGAATTTGTCCCAATTTTGTACATTTTCCGACATTTTTCGTTCCTTTTACATAATATTTTCGTAATTCCGGGATGTGGAATCTGAGAGTGAACCTCCCGTGAACTGAAAAAAAGCCCTGAATCTGAGACACTTTTGACTCAAAAGCATTTCCGATTCAAGGCTTTTTTACTGTATACTCTTTCTCAATTCTTCCAGACTCATCGAATCTGCAATCCGCGGCAACTCCTCCTGTAAGATATGGACAAAGTCCTGTATATACATCGGATGCATCGCATTCCGATGGCTGACCAGCTCGATCTTTAACTCCCGTCCCAAGTTCCGGATCGGGAACATATAGAGTTCATCCTCCGGTTTACAGGTCTGATTGTGACGGTACGCGGCTGCCAGCAGCATTTTCGGGCACAGCGCCGCACAGATGCCGGACGCGCAGAGCAGAATCTGCGTCTCACTATCACTGATGTTATAGATGACATTAAGCTTTACATTATAACTGTCCAGATATTCCTGAATCGCATGGTTGACTTTTCCGGTCTTGAAACTCTGCGTAAACGGAATGTTGGAAAACCGTTTCAGATCAATCCCATCCTCCATCTGCCGGATCTCCTGCTTGCTAAATTCCCGCCTCAAAAGCTTGGCGGAGATAACCAGGATGATCTCATCCGTCGTCAGGGTCTGGATTTTATAATCCGGATGCGGTGACGTATTGACCCCGATAAATAAATCTACCTGTCCGTTCAACAGGCGTTCCTCCAGAATCTGTGTGTCCTCCTCCGTAAAGGATATATTTACCTTCGGGTAACACTGGTAATATCGCGGCAGCACACGGGGCAGTATGATCGGCGCGCGGGATGTACTGATTCCCAAGGTAAAACCGCCCACCGTCCCCTCCGCTATCCCCGCTAGACTCCGGCTCATACTCGTCTCCATAATCTGGATATTTAACAGGTTATGAAGCATGATCTCGCCAGCCTGTGTCAGACGGAATTTGGGACGCCGCTCAAACAACACGACATTATACTCTTTTTCCAGCCTCTTTATATGATCGCTGGCGCACTGCTGTGTAATATGAAGCTCATTTGCAGCTTTTGTAATACTCATTTCTCTGGCTACCACCAAAAAAACTTCGAATCCTATTTTCATTGTTTCCTCCGCCAGTTCTCAGTTCTATCTATTTTCTTATTCTAACCAAAAGGAGCCGTAAAAAAACAGCGCATTGACCTTTCAAGTCTCTTCTGCTGTCTTTTCATAGCCCCTTTTTCTTACGTATTTTTCTAATACTTAGTATCCGTACCCCATTAGTCTCGGAAGCCATGTGATGATTCCCGGTACATATGCAAATACAAACAGAAGCAATATTTCCGTCAAAAGGAACGGAAGCGCTCCCTTTACAATCTGTTTAAAATTCAAGCCTGAAATCGAAACCGCCGTAAACAGATTATATCCAAACGGAGGTGTTACGAATCCAACTACCAGGCAAATACAGAACAGCATACCGATGTGGAGTTCATTACATCCGAGTGCAATTCCAACCGGAATTAAAATTGGTGCCAGAATCAGAGTTGCCGCTACGTTATCCATCAGACAGCCTACAATTAAGAGCACTACAACTAGTACGAAGAGATAAAGTGCCTGGCTGCCACCTACGAAGCTGATAAATGCATTGGAAATCACGATTCCGATCTGGGATTTCGATACAACCCAGGAGAACAGGGACGCCGCCGCGATGATGAAATTGACCATTGTCGATGTTTTCAGGGAATTGATCAGGATCTTCGGTAAATCTTTTACTTTCAGTTCTTTCAATGCAAAACCCAGAATCAGCGCATAAACAATGCCGACCGCTGCGGATTCGGTTGGTGTAAAGATACCGCCATAAATACCGCCTAGAATCAGAACCGGAAGTCCCAGAGCGCCCAGCGCTTTCCAGAACAATTTCATGGATTCTTTAAAATCAAACTTCATCGTCTTCGCATGTTTCAGAACCTCCGGATTCCTGTATGCGAATACGACATTGACTAACGATAACGCCAGTGCGATAACAAGTCCCGGGACAACCCCTGCCATAAACATTGCCGGAATTGAAAGATTCATTGTAACTCCATAAATAATCATGGGAATACTCGGAGGAATGATTGGTCCCAATGCACCTGCCGATGCAACTAACCCCGCGCTCGTTTCTCTGGAATAACCTGCCTTCAGCATAGAAGGAAGCATAATTGAACCAATCGCTGCTACCGTCGCCGGACCGGAGCCCGTCAGCGCTGCAAAGATCGCACAACTGAATACGGTTACAATTCCAAGTCCGCCCGGAAGCCAGCCTAAAATACTCTTCGCCCAATCGGTCAGACGTTTGGAAATACCACCGAAATCCATCAGGTTTCCTACCAATATAAACAGTGGGACTGCAAGCAGTGTGAAGGAGTTAAGACCGTAAATCAGCCGCTGTGCGACTACCAGCATACTTCCTCCCGTTGTCGCCAGATATGCCATTCCGGCAGAAAGGATTGCAAATGCAACCGGAATGCCTAAAAGCATCAGACCAAATAATACTACTAATACAAGTGTCATAATACCGGTTTATCCTCCTTTCTCTCTGTCGCTGATACGATCATCGCAATCGCTACAAATGCCTGAAACATCAGAAGGATTCCGCCGACTGCCACGGAGGAATTGATACACCACATCGGGACAGAAAGCGCGGTGCTCAAGTTGGTTCTGGAGCTGTACGCAAGCTTTAAGCCTGCGTACAGCATTACGGTTCCATCAAAAAAGATAACTAATTCAATGATAATATCGACAATTTTTCGAAGCGTTCCATGCATCAGATCCAGGATTGCTGTTACTGTAGCATGTCCGCTTCCCTCAATCAACAAGGAAGCACCCAGCATATGCATCCAGATAAAACAGTACCGGGCAAGTTCTTCGCTCCATGACAGTGAATTATTCAGAATGAAGCGGAAAAACACCTGTGCCACACAGGCAACAATCAGGACAATAAAGATCACCATTCCTATGTAACTGACGCACTTATTAATTATGTCTGAAACCTGCTCTAATTTTTTCATGCTGTCAAACCCTCTTTCTGCAATCACCCCTCCGTGCCGGTCAGGGATTTAATCTGATCCACCCACTCAGAACCGATGTAGGATTCCATCTCGTCATAGCACGGCTGTACGGCACTCTGGAATGCCTCTGTATCTACATCCTCAGAGGATACAATCGTCATGCCCTGAGACGTCAGATCTGACTCCATCTTTTCAGCGGTTGCATCGTTGTTTTCACGTGTTTCTTTGGCTGCTTCCTGTGCTGCTTCTTTTAAGATCGCCTGATCTTCCTCAGATAAGGACTCATATACGCTGGTAGAAATACATACCGGAAGTGGAGAATAGAACAGGTTTACATTATCAATGTATTTGCAGATATCCGGGAAACCGTTGGTATATAATACGCTTAACGGTGCATCACAGCCATCTACGGTACCCTGCTGCAGAGCAGTTAAAAGCTCGCCCCATGCCATCGGGGTTGCATTTACACCCAGTGCCTTATAAGCAGACAGGTAAATCTTTGTCTCCATGCAGCGGATCTTCAGTCCATTCAAATCGGACGGTGCTTTGATTTCTTTGTCCTTTGTACATAACTGACGGAATCCGCCCTCAGAAAATGCAAGACATGTAACGCCTGTTCCGTCCATATTGTCGATCAGGGACTGACCGAAATCGCCGTCTACGATCTCACGTGCCTGTGCCAGATCGCTAAAAATGAACGGAAGATCCAATGCACCGTTTGCCGGTACATAAGAAGAAACATATGCATTCGTCATGACTGCCATGTCGCATGTTCCGGTCTGCATGCCTTCCCACATCTCCGGCTCGGAACCAAGCTGACTGCTCGCATACAGGTTGACCGCAATTCTGCCCTCGGATTTTTCTTCCACGATCTCTTTGAATTTGGTTGCTGTAAAGTGATACGGATCATCTGCGTTTGCTGCGGTCGTATAACCGATGCTGAGTGTTGTCTCGGCATTCGGGTTAGCGGTGTTCTCGACTGCCGCCTGTGTTCCTGCCGCCGCTGCCTGTGTGGTACCACCTGCCTGTCCGCCGCCGCACGCTGTCATGCTGAGCGCTGTCACTGCTGCTAATGCCCCTGCCAATACTCTGTCTTTCCTCATAATGTAAAATCCTCCTTCTAAAAAATGTGCATTTATATAAATTTATCTGCATACCACTTCTTCCGGTACCTTCTGGACCATGTCCCGTATCTGTGCTTCCGCAATCCCACAGGTCAGCATCACGGCGATAAACCGTTTCAATTCCGAAACGGGTGTCGGCGCCCCTTCCTGCCCGCGGTCCGTTGCCAGATATACGTGTCCACTTCCAACGGTCCGAATCGTCTCTGCCATCTCTTCCGGCATCACACTTTTCTGTGCCAGATTAAACCAGTTCTTCTCAATCACAACCCCCAGCTTCGCCAGTTCCGCCTGATCGTCTCTTCCTATCCTCGTCCTTGGAAACTCTGGATGTGTCAAAATCATATTGACCCCCCGTTTCCGTCCTTCCCTGCATAAAATCAGGGATTCCTCCGGGCTGATATGTCCTGTTGCCAGAAATGCGTCTTTTTCCTTGATAGCATCCATGATGTCGTAGACGCATTCTTTTAATGTTCCATCCTGTTCCAGAATGGTAATACCCCTGCGGTCGAAGAAATCTCCCTCCATGTTTCCGAATACTAGGCTGTTTTTCGCATCCCGGGTCGGCATCCATACAATTTTTGCCCCCGCCCGCAATGCATTTTTCACCGCGTATACATTCAAGCCGCCCGCCGGGCAGTTGAGGCAGAGCCCGCCATACGCTTTCGCCTTACAGCCGCTGTAGCGGTTGATCAGTTCTGCCCGCAAAGCCGTTGATTCATAATGACTTTTCAGCATCACTCCCGCCATTCCTGCCGCGTCTGCCTCCCGGATCAACTGGAATCCATCCAATTCTCTCGGAAAAACAGAGGGCGATGAATGTACATGTAAATCGTACGCACCTTTCAGAAGCTCTTCCGCTTTTTTATTTGCGTCAAGTTCAGTCATAATTCTTCTGTCTACACCCTTTCCGTTTGATAGACTCTTTGAAAGTATTCCGCGGTTTTCTTTCTTTATCCCCATTCTAACACCGGGCATTTGTCTCTGTAAAACAAGTATTCACAGAGTTGACACAATACCCAGCTTGTTTTCTGCCCTTTCCTTCTGTTTTTGCATTTGTTTCTGTTAATTCTTAAAGCTGTCACTTTTTATACGGGCAGGTTTCTTCCCCTAGCAAATTTCCCTCCGTCCCTTGAATCTACAAGGAAAATACAGTATAATGAAAGTTAAACACGGTCTGCACACTGCAGGGCAGTCCGCATGAGAAAGTTTATTTTGCAAAATAAGGAGTTTACTGAGATGAATTTAACCACTGTAAGAGAAATTTACCGTTCCAGAGAGACGTATCTGGACAAAGAAGTTCAGATCGGCGGCTGGGTACGAAGCGTGCGCGGTTCCAAGAACTTTGGCTTCATCGTTGTGAGCGATGGCAGCTACTTTGAGACGCTTCAGGTTGTTTACCATGATACAATGCCGAACTTTGCGGAGATCTCCAAGTTAAACGTAGGCGCATCCATTATCGTAAAAGGTACCCTGGTTGCGACCCCGGAGGCAAAGCAGCCGTTCGAGATTCAGGCGACCGAGGTAGCCGTTGAGGGACCGTCCGCTTCGGATTATCCGCTTCAGAAGAAACGCCACAGCCTTGAGTATCTGCGTACCATCTCCCACCTGCGTCCGAGAACTAACACCTTCCAGGCTGTGTTCCGTGTACGTTCCCTGGCAGCTTACGCGATCCATCAGTATTTCCAGGAGCGCGATTTCGTGTATGTCCACACTCCACTGATTACCGCAAGTGACTGCGAGGGCGCCGGTGAGATGTTCCAGGTTACCACGATGGATCTGAACAATGTTCCGAAAAAGGACGACGGCACGGTTGACTACTCTCAGGATTTCTTCGGAAAACCAACTAACTTAACTGTCAGCGGCCAGTTAAACGGCGAGACCTACGCGATGGCATTCCGCAATATCTACACCTTCGGACCGACCTTCCGCGCAGAGAACTCCAACACGACCCGTCATGCAGCTGAGTTCTGGATGATCGAGCCGGAGATGGCATTTGCGGATCTGAACGACAACATGGAAGTTGCCGAGGATATGTTAAAATATGTCATCCGCTACGTCTTAGAGCACGCACCGGAAGAGATGAATTTCTTCAACCAGTTCATCGACAAGGGACTCCTTGACCGCTTAAACCACGTATTAAATTCCGAGTTCGGTCATGTAACCTACACCGAGGCCGTCCGCATCCTCGAAGAGCACAACGACGAATTCGACTACAAGGTATTCTGGGGCTGTGACTTACAGACCGAGCATGAGCGCTACTTAACCGAGAAGATCTTCCAGAAACCGGTCTTCGTTACCGATTATCCGAAGGAGATCAAGGCATTCTACATGAAGATGAACGAGGACGGCAAGACCGTTGCAGCGATGGACTGTCTCGTACCGGGCATCGGCGAGATCATCGGCGGCAGCCAGCGTGAGGACAGCTTAGAGAAGTTAGAGGCGCGTATGGACGAGCTTGGACTCAAAAAGGAGGACTACAATTTCTATCTGGATCTGCGTAAATACGGTTCCGCAAGACACTCCGGATTTGGTCTTGGATTCGAGCGCTGCGTGATGTACTTAACCGGCGTTTCCAACATCCGCGATGTCATTCCGTTCCCGAGAACCGTAAACAACTGTGAACTGTAAACAATAAGCAACTATGGGGCTGTCGCAAATACTGGAATCTGCTTTCTGCTATTTGCAGCAGTCCCTTTTCTATTATTATTTCAATATGTACATACGTAGTGACAGACTCCTGAAAGGGGGAGAGAATGTGAAATTTATCCATACCGGCGACATCCACTGGGGCATGTCCCCGGACAGCGACAAGCCGTGGAGCCGGGAGCGCAGCCGCGATATCCGCGATACGTTTACCGCCATCATCGCCAAGGCAAAGGAGCTGCGCGTGGACTGCCTGTTCATCGCGGGGGATCTGTTCCACCGCCAGCCGCTGCTGCGCGACCTGAAAGAGGTCAATTACCTGTTTTCCACGATCCCGCAGACACAGGTTATCATCATCGCGGGCAATCACGACCGGATCCGCAAAAATTCAGCTGTTTTAAGCTTTTCCTGGGCTTCCAACGTGACGTTTCTGGAAAGTGAGGATGTCTCATCCGTCTATTTTGAGGATATCAACACCGAGGTGACCGGCTTTTCTTACTATACTGCGGAGATCCCGGAGCCGCGCCTTGATGCTCTTGAAGCGCCGGAGGATGGAAAAATCCACATTCTGCTGGGGCACGGTGGCGACGCGAACCACGTCCCGATCGACCGGGCGGCGCTGGCTTCCTCCGGATTTTCGTATATCGCACTGGGGCACATCCACAGGCCAGAGATCCTACTGGACAAAAAGATGGCATACTGCGGTTCCCCGGAGCCGCTTGATAAGACCGAGACCGGCAGGCACGGCATCCTTTACGGCGAGATCGACCCGGAAATCGGTCAGGTAACGACACTGGACTTTATTCCGATGGCGAAGCTCCGCTACATCCCACTCATCGTCCGCGTCACGCCGGATACGACCAACACGGAGCTGTACTTAAAAATCGCCCATGAGATCGAACAGCGCGGCAATGACAATATTTTCCGCTTCAAGGTGCAGGGCATGCGCGATCCCGATATTTCCTTCGATCTGGACGCCTTAAAGCTGCGTTTCCGCATCGCGGATATCATCGATGAGACGGAACCGCAATACGATTTTTCCGCCCTGTTTGCCGAGCATCCAAGCGATATGATCGGCTTTTACATCCAGGCACTGAAAAAACCGGACATGAGTCCGGTGGAGAAAAAGGCGCTGTTTTACGGCATCCACGCCCTGCTTCTCACCACCGATGAAAGGAGTTAGCTTCCATGCGTTTTCTTGATCTTTATATCAGTGGGTTTGGAAAATTTCATGACACAGCCGTCTCCTTTGAGGACGGGTTAAACGTCATTTACGGTAAAAATGAAGCCGGCAAATCCACGATCCACACCTTTATCCGCGGCATGCTCTTCGGCATCGAGCGTCAGAGGGGGCGCGCCGCCAGAAACGACATCTACAGCAAATATGAGCCGTGGGAAAACAGCGGCACCTACGAGGGGCAGCTCCGGCTTGAATACGACGACGGCACCATTTACCGGATCGAGCGCTCGTTCCAGAAAAACAAGAAGGAATTTACCGTCATCAACGAGACGACCGGACGCGAGGAACCGGACGGCCGCGCCGTATTGCAGGAAATTTTGGGCGGCATGAGTGAAACCATGTACAACAACACCATCAGCATCAGCCAGTTAAAGAGTGCGACCGATGAAGGTATGGTTTCGGAACTGAAAAACTATATTGCTAACATGAATACCTCTGGCAATATGGCGCTCAATATCACTAAGGCGACCGCCTATCTGAAAAATCAGCGCAAACAATTTGAATCCCAGTTAAGCCCGGAGGCTTCGGTCAACTATACCTCCCTTCTTAGCGAGATCCGCGCGCTGGAACGCGAGCTTTCTTCGCCAAAATATGAGAATCAGTTACAGGAATACTCAAAGCTGCGTGACTCGGTTCGAAATGAACTGGAACATCAGAAAATAGAAAAAGAAGATTTATCCGACCGGCTGCAGAAGAGCCGTCAGGTACTGGATGAGTTTTCCTTTACGGATGAGGCGTCCATCGAGGCGTACCGCAGTCAGGCTGAAACACTCTACCAGGACTATCAGCATGCACAGGTGTCTTCCTCCAGCAAGGGATCCCGGTTTTTCCAGGTGTTTTTCTTTATCGCAGCGGCGATCTGCGCCATCTGCGCCGCATACTGCGGATATCTGGCGTTCTTCCCGCTTCCGTCCCCGTGGCTGGGAGCTGGTCCCACCGCCCTCATATTTGGCGTCGCCGCTCTTGTGCTTCTCATGCTGGGAATCTGCGTCACACGGCACCGGAGCCGCCGCAGGCAGGAGGCGGAGAAAAGTGCCTCTGTTTTATCGGAGATTTTGAGCCGCCACCTGGGCGAATCCGAGATTTCGGATGAATCCATGAAGCTTTTGTCCCAGCGGCTGGACCGCTTCATCACGCTCTGCCACGCCGTTACAAACTCGGAGGATTCACTGGTAAAACGTTCCGAACAGATCTCGGCGCTGATGGCAAAGCAGAATGACTGCAGCCTTGTCATCGAGGAACAACAGCGCGTCCAGTGGGAGTTAGAGAAAAAGCTGGAGCACCTATCCGCCTGCAAAGACCGGGCAGCGGCGCTCAAACACATTTTAAATGAAAATGAGCGCATCCATCAGGAGATCGCCTCCGTGGATCTGGCGCTTGATACCTTAAAAGAGCTTTCCACGACCATCCGGGATTCTTTCGGCCTGTACTTAAATAAGACTGCGTCCGACCTGATCGCCGGAATTACCGGCGGAATTTATTCCAGCATCAGCATCGATGAGAACTTGAATGCGTTTTTAAATACCCGCCGGAAGCTGATCCCGCTTGAACAGGTCAGCAGCGGCACCGCCGACCAGATCTATCTGGCGCTGCGCCTCGCCGCCGCCCACTTTATCCAGGGCGATGCAGACCGGCTGCCGCTCATCTTTGACGACAGCTTCGTCCTCTACGACGACGAGCGCCTGAGAACCGTCCTCAAATGGCTGCCAACCGCCTATTCCGGGCAGATTCTTGTATTTACTTGTCATGAGAGGGAGATGCGGGTGCTGAAGGCGGAAGGAGCTGCGGTGCATGAAGTGCGGTTGTAGGACTCCTTTCATACATAACCGTGACATTGCCTGTTTCCTATGACATTAAAAAGAACGCCATTTTCTGACATGTATTGGTCCGGAAATGACGTTCTTTTTGTTTCTATTTTAAAGGTCTATTTTTAGTCCCGTATTCCCGCCCGATACTTCGCCAGCAGCTTATTGATACGTCCAGTCGGATTTAACAGCTCGCTTAAGGAGGCATCGTGGTTCAGGTTATCGATGATGAGCGCGATGTATTTGCTCATATCGACGCTGATATAGTACGGTCTGGAGAGAAGCTCCGGTGTCTGGTATACCAGGTTGGTGGTCAGGACGCGGTCGATCAGACCGTTCTCATAGTACTCGTCAAACTTCTGCAGTCCGTTGGTAAACAGACCGAAGGTCGCGCATACGAATACCTTTCTCGCCTTGCGGCTCTTTAATTCCTTCGCTACATCTAACATGCTCTCGCCGGAGGAGATCATATCATCGATGATCAGGACATCCTTGCCCTCTACGCTGGATCCCAAGAACTCATGGGCAACGATCGGGTTGCGTCCATTGACGATCCTGGTGTAATCGCGGCGTTTGTAGAACATACCCATGTCGAGTCCCAGCACATTGGAGAAGAAGACAGCGCGGGACATACCGCCCTCATCCGGGCTGATGACCATCATGTGATCGCTGTCGATCTCCAGCTCTTTCTCATTTTTCAGCAGATATTTGATAAACTGGTAAATCGGCTGAACGGTCTCAAAACCCTTGAGCGGAATCGCGTTTTGGACACGCGGATCGTGTGCGTCAAAGGTAATGATATTCTCAACGCCCATATCTACCAGTTCTTCCAGTGCCAGCGCGCAGTCTAAGGACTCACGACCGGAGCGCTTATGCTGGCGGCTCTCATACAGGAACGGCATGATTACGTTGATACGGCGTGCCTTTCCGCCTGCTGCCGCAATGACACGTTTCAGATCCTGATAATGATCATCCGGGGACATATGGTTTACCATGCCGCACAGAGAATATGTCTGGCTGTAGTTGCAGACATCCACGATCAGATACAGATCATCGCCGCGCACCGACGCCTTGATCTCGCCCTTTGCCTCGCCGGAACCAAATCTCGGTGTGTTTGCCCCGATGATGTAGGAGTCTCTCTGATAACCTGAAAATGCGATCGACGTCTTGTGCTCGCTCTCGCGCTCATTTCTCCAGTCCACCAGATATTTGTCTACCTTGCCTACCAGTTCCTCACATCCCTTTAATGGAATCAGTCCCAGCGGACCTACCGGTATCGTCTCAATGATTTTCTCTTCGTACAGCATTTTCCATTTTCCTCCAGCCTGTTTACTCTCTGTTAATTCGCTTTTTTTGCATATGTTAGCGCATTCTAACGTCTCTTTTATATCATTATGTCCCTTATAAGTCAACCCATTACCGGTTTTCCAGCTTTTTTCGTATCCGGATATCCTCGCCGTAGAGCGGAATGATCTGATACTGGCTTATGATCCGTGACATGACGCGGTCGGTAAACTCGTCGCGCATCTCATTGACCGGCAGATTGGTGGAAATGATCGTGCCTTTCTTCCGGTTTAAGCGCTCGTTGACCACATAGAAGAGCTGGGAAGTCGTAAACGTATTCACCAGCTCCGTCCCCAGATCGTCGATGATCAGCAGATCGCACTCTAATAAATACTGGGAGCGGTCGCGATCCTCATCGGTCGCATCATTTGCGAAGCGGTCCCTTGAAAATATCTCATACATCTCCACCGCCGGGAGATACACGACGCTGAAACAGCGCTCAATCAGCTCTTTCGCGATGCAGTTGCTTAAAAACGTCTTTCCAAGCCCCGTTTTTCCGGTAAATAAGATATTTCCCTTTTCTTCTTTAAATCCGTCCACATAGCGGTGGCAGAACGCCGTCACCTGCTCCATATACGCGCGGGCAGTCTTGCCGCTACGTGGATCGATCTTCGTGTCATCAAAATAATCATAGGAAAAATGAGAAAAATTCTCCCGCTCCAGCACTTCCCGGATATTCGACTGGGCGTATAACAGATCGATCTCCCGCTGACGGAAACAGTGGCATTTTATGCCGTCTTTGTACCCGGTATCCTTACAGTCCGGACAATTATACTGCATCTCCAGATAGTCCGCCGGATAGCCGTAGGCGCTCATCAGCACCTGACGCTGCTCTTTCAGGTCTGCGATTGTCCCTCGCAAACGTTTCACCGCGTCCGCATCGCCCGCCAGAAGCTCTTTCGCGCTCTTGACCGCCGCGGCGGCGATCGCATCGTTCATCTCCCGGACCGCCGGTATTTTCTCATAGACCTCGTCAACCCGCGCGTCCAGCTCATGTTTCTTCTGAAGCTGTGTCCGGTTATAAACACGCATGATCGATTCATACTGCGAATTACTGAGTGCCATCGTCCCCTCCTGTCTTCTGCGCTCCGTTTATCATGCTCCATACCATCTCGTCGTAATCATATCCGTGTTCCTCCAGATTGTGGAACCGGTTGGAAGAACGGCTGCTGCCTGCAGACGCCTGCCGGCGCTTCGCCCCGCCTTCTTCCTTCCGTTTTTTATCTAGCTCTGACACATCCCGGAAGCTCTTGACCCCGGCATTTTTCCAATCCCGCAGGATCTTGTCTGCATAGTCAAACGACGGTTTATGTATCTGCCGGATCGTGCGGCTACACGCCTCGACGATCAGCTCGCGCGTGAAACCGTACTCCCAGAACCATTTTTCGATAAATTCACTCTCGACCTCCGCCGGGCTCCGGTCCGAAAGCCCCATCGCCCGCATAACCGCGAATGAACCCTTCGTGTAGCCCCTGCCGCTCGCTTTCGCCTGTTCCACATCCTTGATGCCGCGCTTATGCCAGCCGAGCGCCACCTTTTCCATATAGCGCAGGCTGGTGTGGTGGTTCTGCACGCAGTACTCAATCAGGTATTCCAGCAATTCCCCGGAAAATCCCAGATTCGAATAGAGATTTCCAAGAATCTGGCAGTCCGTCGGTGTGAGCAGCTTGTTTAAATACTGCTGGGCAATATAAATGAGCTGCTTAAACGACTCATCCGAGGTCAGGCGTGACATATCGCAGGCTGCGGCTTCCCGCGCGGCAGTTTTTGTAGATGGCGCAAAGGAACCAGCGCCTGCCAGGGATTCCGTTGAAGCAAAAACCGGCGAAATTTGCTGTCCCGGCGTCTCCTGAAACGATCGCTGTGCCTCTTCACCGACTTCCGTTCCCAGCACCCCGGCTCTCTGCCAGTATGCCAGCGCGCGCTGCACGTCCGCCTCCGTGTGGTTGAGCGCGTCCGCGATCTGTCCGATCGAGACTTCCTCCTGCTGGTGGCGGAGCAGGTACAGATATACCTTCACATATTCTCCACTGGCTCCCGCCATATATGTATCAATAAATACGTCCGGAACCGGCGTCGCGCCCACCGCCAGCCGGTTTTTGAATCCTATTCCCATCGTCTAACTTCCCTCTTAGCCATTCTGTGTCCTCACATTTCCTGTTACCATTTATCTATCAGCAGCCTGCGGCTGTGTAAACCATTCAAACTGCTGTATTTTACTTTTATTTTGAAATATTCTCTATTTGTTCCATCCAAATCTTCCTGTTTTCTTACTTTTCCACCGTTTTGATTTTGTTTCCGGACTTTTCCACAATTTTGCTCCGGACAAGACAGTTTTCATCCATTTATCACAGGTTCACTGCGTCTGTTCCTATCATAACATACCTTTTTTTAAAAAGAAATACTCCTAATTATGGTTCGCGGCCGACACTTTTAGACCAATTTTTCCACTATTTTGATTGTGGATAATGTGGATAATGTGGAAAAAGCCTTCAAAAATCCTCAAAAAATAACCCTTCCTCCGACAAAATCCTTATTTTATCAACATTTTCGGCATTTCCCCATTTCCGCATTTAGGCGCAAAAAATCCACATAGTTCCTTTACATAATATGTTGAAAACTATGTGGATAATGTGGATAACTATATGTACTCTGGGAGTGCATCTATTTCGCAAGGAGGTTTTCCCCTACATTTACAACGTCTCCGGCGCCCATGGTTATCAACAGGTCGCCCTGTGTACAATGTTCCATGACAAATTTTTCTATTTCATCGAACGTCGGCAGATACCATGCTTCTTTTCCTTTTTCTTTTAGAAGTTTCACGATATCCTCTGAGCTGATGCCGAGCGTGTCCGTCTCGCGCGCCGCGTAGATATCCGCCAGAATGACTTTATCTGCCAGTGAGAGCGCCTCGGCAAACTGCGGCAGAAATGCCTTCGTCCGCGTGTAGGTGTGCGGCTGGAAGATGCACCAGAGTGTCTTGTGTGGATAGTTCTGCGCCGTCTTTAAGGTAGCCTCGATCTCATGCGGATGATGCGCATAGTCGTCGATGATGGTAAATCCATTTACCTCACCCTTCTTTTCGAATCGGCGATTGGTTCCGGTAAAATGTGCCAGTCCCACGCGGATGGCGTCCATGGAGATGCCATTTTCCAGGGAAACAGCGATGGCTGCCAGCGCATTGTATACATTGTGCTCACCTGCCACACCGAGCGTCAGGCGCTCTTTCTTCTCACCGCCGATATAAAGATCGAAGGACGGATGCGCGTAATCGTCATACTGGATATCACCGGCACTGTAATCGTTGCCGCGGCTGTGACCAAAAGTAATAACCTTGCCTTTTGCCGCTTCTATGATCCCCTGATAGTTCTCGATATCGCCGTTGATGACAATCGCGCCCTGAGCCGGTACGCGCTCGGCAAACAACTTGAAAGAATGACGGATATCCGCCAGATCCTTGAAGAAATCGAGATGGTCTTCTTCTATATTAAGGATGACCGCCATCGTCGGGTAGAAGGATAGGAAGCTGTTGGTATACTCACACGCCTCCGTCACGAAAAATTCCGGTCCGCCGACACGGATGTTGCCGCCGATCGCCGGAAGAATGCCGCCGACCGAGATCGTCGGGTCATTTTTCGCCTGCAAGAAAATTTCCGTCACCATCGAAGTGGTCGTCGTTTTGCCGTGTGTTCCGGCAATCGCGATCGCATTTTTATAGTTCCGCATCATCTCGCCCAAGAGTTCCGCACGGGTCAGCATCGGGATGCCGCGCCGTTTTACTTCCTGAAATTCCGGGTTATCCGGGTGAATCGCCGCCGTGTAGACTACCACATCGATGCCATCCTGGATATTCTCCGCTTTCTGTCCGATATATACCTTCACGCCGCGCGCCTCCAGGTTATCGGTCAGCTCCGAACGGTGTGCGTCCGAGCCAGACACGGTAAATCCCTCGTCCATCAAAATCTCTGCCAGTCCGCTCATGCTGATACCGCCGATTCCGATGAAATGGACGGATTCTGGTTTATTAAAATCAATCTGATATACATTCTCACTCATATTTGTGCATTCCTTCCCCGCCGCAGGCGGTTTTTGTTTTCGCAGACGCCATAGAAAAACGATATGGAACCGCGAGGCATTGTGTTTTCACGTCCTTTTAATTTAACTTCTTTTACATGAAATTGTCAATATAAGGCAAAAAAAAATAAAAGATACACGCCAGCCATCGCACTGCGATCCGTCTGTAACATGCATCTTTTATATCATTTAAGTTATGTCTTTTTCTTAGCGTCCCGTTGCCAGACACTTGCCGAACAGCATGGTTTTATAACGGTTTAACGCCGCCAGAAGAATGCTTCCCAGCACACCGATTGCCAGCACCTCGCCGATCCCGACGGTCAGCATCATGAACGGAATCAGATCCTCAGAGCCGTATGCAAACCGGAGCACCCACGGTACAATGATCGTGTTGGCCAGGATCGGCGGTACACATACTAAAACCTTACTCTTGCGGAGCGCATAGGAGCCGACTGCCCCGATCAGGGTTGCCAGGCTTCCGAATACGATATCCAATCCGGCTGCCCCGCAGAACAGATTGGATAAAAAGCATCCGACAAAGAGTCCCGGGATCGCTGCCGGGGTAAAGAACGGCAGGATGCAGAGTGCTTCCGAAATGCGGAACTGCACCGGTCCGAAGCTGATCGGCTGGAATGCCATCGTCAGCGCTACGTAGATGGCCGCGATCACCGCGCCATACGCCAGAAAATACGTGTTTTTCAGGTTGTTTTCTTTCATATTCAATTCTCCTTTAGTTTTGTTTTACGAGTGGAAGGTCACGAACACTCGATTCATTTTACGCCGGAAATCGGCGGCAGCCCTGTAAGACCTTGTTTTTGCGGGCTTTGCAACGGGTATGAGTATAACATAGAGCAGATAGAAATACAAGTTTTCTTTTCGCTTATCGCCACTGCAAGTTCTGCCACTGACCACACGGAACACGGGCAAAAATTTTTTCTCTATTTCTCTATCACTCTGCCATAAAAAAGCACTTTCCCTTTCTTTCTATCTCCTGTATAATAGAATCTACATGATTTTGTGCCGGATGCTGCACAGACAGTTGAATCATTCGGGAGATATTGCATTTGCACATTTGACTCAGCTCCCCGACACTCGTCAACCCCATTTCATCATCACAAAGGAAGTATGTATTTTATGAAAGCACTCTATGAACGCTGGACAGCCATCAGCCTGCCTAAACGAATTCTGGGCGGCATGATTCTCGGCGCTGTTCTGGGAATGATGATTCCGCAGGCAGTCGGAATCTCAATCCTTGGAAATCTATTTGTCAACGCATTAAAGGGCATCGCGCCCCTGCTCGTATTTTTCCTTGTTATCAGTTCCCTCTGTCAGGCAAAGCAGAGCCACGGCGGCATCATCCGCACGGTTGTCTGCCTCTATCTGTTTAATACTCTTTTAGGCGCTGTGATTGCGGTCATCGCAAGCAGATTATTCCCGATCACCCTGACACTGGCGCAGGCGGCAGAAGAGACCTCCGCACCGCAGGGAATTGCTGAGGTTCTGCAGACACTTTTATTAAACGTTGTAAAGAACCCGATCACTTCGATTGCAGAAGCGAATTACATCGGTATTCTGGCATGGGCGGTTCTGTTCGGTGTAGCACTGCGCGCTGCCAGTGAGCGAACCAAGGAAATCATGGATAATTTCGCCGGTGCACTCTCAAAGGTAGTTACCTGGATCATCAACTTTGCTCCGTTTGGTATCCTCGGCCTTGTGTTTGACACTGTGTCTACCAACGGTCTGCAGGTATTCACCGAATACGGACGGCTTCTCGCCGTACTGGTTGGATCGATGCTGTTTATCTACTTCGTAACCAACCCGATCCTCGTATACTGGTGCATCCGCCAAAACCCGTTCCCGCTGATTTTCAAGTGTCTGAAACGAAGCGCGGTCACCGCCTTCTTTACCCGGAGCTCGGCAGCAAATATCCCGATCAACATGGAAGTCTGCGAGGAAATGGGACTGGACAAAAATACCTACTCCGTTACCATCCCGCTCGGTGCGACCATCAATATGAACGGTGCGGCTGTTACCATCACCGTCATGACGCTGGCGGCAGCCAATACGCTGGGAATTCCGGTGGATATTCCGACCGCCATCATTTTAAGCGTCCTGTCGGCACTTTCCGCCTGCGGCGCATCCGGTGTTGCCGGTGGTTCCCTGCTTTTAATTCCGCTTGCCTGCTCCTTGTTTGGCATCTCCAGCGATGTCGCCATGCAGGTCATCGGTGTTGGATTTATCATCGGTGTAGTACAGGATTCGGTCGAGACAGCACTCAACTCTTCCTGCGATCTTCTGCTTTCCGCAGCGGCACAGTTTAGGGAGTGGAGAAAAGAAGGACGGGAGATTACCTATTAATTTAAATACTTAAACGCAAAAATCCCTGGTGCTGTATACACCGGGGATTTTCTTTTGCGATTCGATTATCCTATACAGTAAAAAGCGGTTAGACTCTCTCCAACCGCTTTTTTCATATCAGAATCACAGACCTTATTTATTCTTCTCGTAAATAATCCAAAGCCCCCGCAGCAGCAGCTCATCATCCAGCTCGATGTGGTGACGGCACAGCGGAATGATCCGCTTCGCCAGTCCGCCCGTCGCTACGATAGTTGCCTCCTGTCCAAGCTCTTCCTGGATCCGGTCTACCATACCGTCGATGCAGGACGCATTGCCATAGAGAGCGCCGCTCTGCATACATTCAACCGTATTCTTGCCGATCAGGCGCTTTGGCGGGTCAAGGCTGATGCGCGGAAGCTGGGCGGTCCGGCTGGTCAGGGAATTCATCGATACACCTATTCCCGGCAGAATCATGCCGCCGATGTACTGCTTGTTCTCATTCACCACACAGATGGTGGTTGCCGTTCCCATATCGATCAGAATAAGCGGCACCGGATACCGATTGATTCCCGCGACGGCACCGACGATCAGATCGGTACCGACGGAGGACGGATTGTCCATCAGCACTTCCAGACCGATATTCATATCCACATTGACGACCAGAGCTTCCTGCCCCGTCACCTTGCGGATCGCCTCCCGCATCAGGGAGGTAACCGGCGGTACTACCGAACCGATGATCGCGCCGGTGATCTCACTTACCTTGATTTCCCGCAGCTCCAGCACCATTTTCAGGGAAATCGCATAGTCAAGCTCTGTTTTCCCGCTGTCTGTCGCCATCCGCTCTGTAAAGAGGATTTCCCCATCCGCAATACAACCGAGAACCACATTCGTATTTCCGATATCCAATACCAAAATCATACTGTCTTACCCCCTGCTTTTTTCCAGAGCCGGTACAAATTTTGCCCGGTAAAGTGCTGCGCCGACTGCACCGGTGAGGATTGTGGACGATACCATTTCGCATACTGCATTGATTCCTACGAAACCGCATACGAACAGGATAATATTTTTTCCGCCGATCAGCCCCTGCATATATTCGGTATTGCCAAACAGAACCACTAAAGCCGTCATAAAGAAAACTGTATTTAAAAACGCGGAACAGAATCCGGTTACCAGACTCGCCATGTACGCATCGGTTCTGCGGCGTACAAACTGGAAAATGTAGCCTAACAGAAGACCATCCAGCATACGCGGAACGAATCTCTGTACAAATGCCAGAAACGGGTTAATGCTGAAAAGCATCGCGCCCATCGCACTGCTGCCGCCGATGCCGATGCACTGTAAAAAGCTGGTCATGCCGAAGACTGCACCGATCGCTGCGCCGCCTGCCGGTCCCAGTGTGATCGCCGCAATCGCAACCGGAATCACATTAAATGTAATCGCCAGCGGCCCAATATTCAGATATCCGAGGGGAGTGTACGCCATCAGCAGAAGAATGCCGGTCATAAGACCTAAGATGACAAGTTTAGATGTGTTGTTTGTTGTGTTCATGAAATTTTCCTCCTTGTTATTATTCCCGTTCGAAAAACCTGCTGCACCTTCTGTTCACCAGACTGCCGCTTACCTGCGCCAATATCATGTGCATAAAATCCGTACAAATTCTGTTCTTTCCGGCGATACCATCCAGAAAAGCCGCGAGCCAGGGCATTTTAATTCCCCGTCTCTTCCGGTATGATTCTCCATCTCAGATACAGATCCGTATGCAGATACGCACATTCCGGCAGAAGTTTCTTTCTTCTGCCGCTTTCCGCAGATTTGCTGCCAGCACGTTCGGTGCCTGTTTTCTATGGGATACAATACAACTGCTGCCGCCTGTCCCTGTTCACATCTAGTGAAAACCAGGTCAGCCAGCAGACACCTCCACACTATATCACATCACTTTTCAACATACAACCAACAATTCTACCAGAATATGTGCTGTTTTTTATTGTCTTTTCACAAAATACATGTTTCTTTCCTCTCCTGTTATGTGCGCTTACCAAAGACCCCAACAGAGAACGGAAGCCAAAAAAGGTTTACAATTTTTCCTCCAGATGCTATGCTGTTCGAAAATGACCCAGAAAACCAGAGTGCAAACCGAAAGGATATGTATTATGTTAACCGGAAAAACAATTATTTTGGGAGTAACCGGCGGAATCGCCGCATACAAGGCGGCAAACCTTGCCAGCCTTTTAAAGAAACAGCACGCCGATGTGCATGTCATCATGACAAAAAATGCGATGGAGTTTATTACTCCACTGACGTTTGAAACCCTGACCGTCAATAAATGCCTGACAGATACCTTTGACCGGAATTTTAAATTTGAAGTAGAGCACGTGGAACTGGCAAAGAAAGCCGACCTCGCGATCATCGCCCCGGCGACTGCCAATGTCTGCGCCAAGCTGGCACACGGGCTCGCTGATGATATGCTGACGACCACGCTCTTGGCCTGCCAGTGCCCGCGCATCATTGCTCCGGCGATGAACACACGGATGTATGAGAATCCTATTACCCAAGATAATCTCCACCTGTTAGAACATTACGGCTTTACCATCATCGAACCGGCAAGCGGTCTGCTCGCCTGCGGCGATTCCGGAAAGGGCAAATTCCCGGATGAGGGGCTGATCCTGGAATATATTCTCCGCGCGATCGCCTACCCGAAGGATCTCGCCGGAAAGAAGATCCTTGTGACCGCCGGTCCGACCCAGGAAGCGGTCGATCCGGTGCGCTACCTCACGAACCATTCGACCGGAAAAATGGGCTATGCGCTGGCACGGATGGCGATGCTGCGCGGTGCCGACGTGACACTCGTCACCGGCGAAACTTCACTGACTCCGCCTCCATTTGTCAATACTGTCCACATCAAAAGCGCACACGACCTCTTTGAAGCAGTCACCTCCCGGAGTGAGGAACAGGACATTATCATCAAGGCGGCAGCCGTCGCTGACTACCGTCCGGCAGTCGTTTCTGATGAAAAGGTCAAGAAATCCGACGGCGATCTGAGCCTGGCGCTGGAGCGCACTGAGGACACTTTAAGCTACCTCGGCACACACAAACGTCCGGGACAGCTGCTCTGCGGCTTCGCGATGGAGACCTCCCAGCTCGAGGAACGCGCCCGCGGCAAGCTGGAACGCAAAAATCTGGATCTGATCGCTGCCAACAACTTAAAGGTAGCCGGCGCCGGATTCGGAACCGATACAAACGTCATCACGCTGATCGATAAGCAGCAGACCCGCCATCTGGAGCAGATGAGTAAGGAAGCAGCGGCGATGGAAATATTGACGGTTTTACGCGATATGATGAAATAGATTTTGATTGAAATAGATAGAGAAAGAGGAAGCAACCGAGGTTGATGGACGGATGCCTCCTCTTTCATTGAATATGGAATATATCATAAGCATTATTTTTAGAATGTGGCTATTTAAAACGAATCCGCCATACTCCTATGATCAAGATAATTTCACAAAGCAATCGCAATACTTTCGTGATTCGATAAGCCGTATCCTCTTTTATCTCTGGACTCTCCTGCAAGTATTTGCATTCAATAAAAGCCCTTGCCGCAATTTCTCCAAAAACTGCCAGCGCTAAAAATAAAGAAAAGCCTGCCATGCCTTTTGCATAACTGTACAATGACAATAAGAATAAAATAGAGACGCCTAAATTGTATAATGTCAGCCAGAATTTTTTCTTCATATCGATCACCTCTCGATTCTATCTAAGCAAAAAAATCTCATAAAATATTTGTTATCGCTTTTTATTTTTACAAGATTGCTTTTCTAGTTTCTTATTCGTATAATATCAGATCTCCCCTCCGAAATATATAGACAATTTCTTACGAAATCATTACGATAAAACTCTCTGTATTTTTGTTGAAATTTTGTTCGAACGGCTATATTTTTATTTGAATAAAATAATAAAGCCGTTCGACTATATTTTATGCTGCATATCGTCAAACGGTCTTATCAACACTTGTGAAGTTTACTCTATACTCGCCTCTTACCCCTGCGTAATCAACTCCGCGATCAATCTCGCCCCATTTACAATATCGCCTATCTTCGCATACTCCCGCACGGAATGAACATCGTACATACCGCATGAAAGCACCGCGCATGGGATTCCGTGCTGCATCATCGTGTTTCCGTCGCTGCCGCCGAAGGTGCTGCCGAATTTCGGCTCGATTCCCAGGGTGCGGCAGGCCTCGGCAAAATGAACTGCCACCGGCGCGTCCGGTTCCAGATGGAAGGCTTTAACATGGAGGCGGTGTGTGAAAGAAAGCTCTGCCCCCGCCTCTTTGACGGCGGTTTCAAAGACATGGCGGACATCTTCCAGGGTCTCCATTGCCTTTTCATGGCTGTAGCTGCGGATCTCGTCCCGGCAGGTGCAGAGTTCCGGAACGGCATTCACAACCGAACCGCCCGAAATCAAGCCCACATTCAGGGTTGTTTCCTCATCCACGTGCCCCAGCTTCAATGCGGCAATCGCGCGGGCCGCCGTCTGAATCGCGTGGATGCCTTTCTCCGGCTCGAATCCGGCGTGTGCTGCACGCCCTTTGACTGCCGCCTCAAAGGAAAGGATCGTCGGTGCCTGCAGGATCGCTGTCCCGACTGGTCCAGTTACATCCAAAACGTAAGATTCCTTCGCTTTCATCTGGCTGAAATCGAACTCCGAGCTTCCTCTTGTAAACTGCTCTTCCGCCGCCGCAAATAAAATCTCAATATCCCGGTGCGGGATTCCCGCATCCTGCACGGCACGGATGCCTTCTAAGATAGCAATCACGCCGGTCAGATCGTCCGCGCCAAGCACGGTGGTTCCATCCGAAGTGATGGTTCCGTCCTCATGAAAAACCGGCTTCTTTCCGATTCCCGGCGCGACCGTGTCCATATGCCCGGACAGCAGGATCGGCGTGCCAGACATCCCGCCCTTTAACGTTCCAAACAGATTTCCCGCATTGCCTCCTATTTTCTCGGCTGTGTCATCTTCCTTTGCCTGGATTCCCAGCTCTGCGAGCTTTTCCTTCAAGCGATCCGCCATCTCGCGTTCCCCGAAACTTTCTGAGTCGATCCGCGCCAGCTCATCAAATTCAGCGCGGATGCGGGCTTCGTTTATCTCAATCTGTGCCATGATGACTTCCTCCTGTTTTCCATTCTTTTTTCTATCTATTTTTTACTCTCCCGCTAATTCCTACTATTTTTCTCTGTTTTGTGTATTATACACCGGAACATGATTGTAAGCAACGCGGAAATTTTTAAATGTACTTTCATATTCTTTTTTATATTCGCTGAAAAATCTGTTATACTAAAAATACAAAAAATTTTAATTTCAAGTCGAACGTCCGTGAGACAAATTTGCTATTACTCACCACCTGAAGAGGTGGGAGTCTTCTCGACTGAGATAAAAAGGAGAGACCATATATGTGTACAGCCGCAACTTACAAAACCGCCGATTTCTACTTCGGCAGAACCTTAGATTATGAATTTTCTTACGGGGACGAGGTAACCGTCACACCTCGCAACTATCCACTTACTTTCCGCCACGCAAGCGCGGTTTCGACCCACTATGCCATCATCGGCATGGCACATGTGGCAGGGGATTATCCGCTTTATTATGATGCTTTTAATGAGAAGGGGCTTTGCATGGCGGGACTGAATTTCGTCGGCAATGCCTCCTACCAGAAGCCGCAGGAGGATCATGACAACATCGCACAGTTTGAGTTCATCCCCTGGATTCTCAGCCAGTGCGCGTCCGTGAAAGAGGCTCGCGTCCGCCTCGCCCAGATGGTACTGACCGACACTCCATTCAACGAGCAGTTTGCCCCGGCGCAGCTTCACTGGATTCTTGCCGATAAAAATGAATGCATCGTCATCGAGCCGATGGCGGACGGGCTGCATATCTACGACAATCCGGTGGGTGTCCTGACAAACAATCCGCCGTTCCCGCAGCAGCTGTTCTCCCTCAACAATTACATGAACTTGTCCCCGAAGCAGCCGCAGAATACATTTTCTGCCGATCTGCCGCTTACAACCTACAGCCGCGGCATGGGCGCTCTCGGACTTCCGGGAGACCTCTCCTCCGCTTCCCGGTTTGCACGGGTCGCTTTTACAAAATCAAATGCCCGCTCCGGCGCATCCGAGCTAGAAAGTGTCAGCCAGTTTTTCCATATCCTAGGTTCGGTTGACCAGCAGCGCGGATGCTGCGAGGTCTCCGATGGAAAATATGAAATCACACTCTACACCTCCTGCTGCAACGCGGATAAGGGGATTTACTACTACACGACATATGAAAACCATCAGATCACGGCAGTGGATATGAACCGGGAGAACCTGGACGGGGAGACTCTTTCAAGATTTCCGCTGGTACAGGGGGAACAGATACGGTGGGAGAATTAGGACGAAGCATTTTCTTCTATCCTCTTCTTCACGCATGGCAGGCAGCCCACCGTATGAAGACTCCGGACACACGTTCCTATAAAGCAAAAAGCAGGGAGAGGAAATATTCCGCAAACATTTCCTCTCCCTGTTCAAGCCGAACGGCCGACATCAATAAACCGGATATACGTATTCATCCTCTGCCGCCTCTGCTTTTTCTACCTTCAAGACCTGAATCTCCATTCCTTTCTCTTCATCATAATGATAGGTTCCTGTGACTGTCACCCATTCATCCTGTGAAAGAGTTTCCGCCTGATCCCAGATACACAGCGGTCCGCAGGGCTGCAGATCTGCCACACAGCAGCTCATCAGCATACGGATCAAGCCAAACTGCCCCACTGTGAGTGTATCATCCCGGTAAACAGTTCCATGCATCTGGATTTCATATCCTTCGTACATCTCCGGATAATAGCTGAGCTGCACCAGCCACGGATAAAAACTGGCATCATCCACGACAATCCGCCTGTTTTCTGTATCCAGCCCAGGAGGCGTTTCGATCCTTTCTGAATCTTCCTGTGCTCCTGCTGTTTCATCTATATTGCCGCCCTGTGTTTCTTCTAGGGATTCTGTCCCGTCATCAGATGAGCCGGTATACATATCCGCTGCCTGTGTCACTGCCGCTTCACTCTCGCCAGACACAGCCTGCTTATCCGTCTTCTCATTCTGTCCGCTTTCTTCTCCCGGACGCCCCGCCTGTACCAGTCCCTGGCTGGAATAGGACATATTCCCCGATGCCCCCAGCGCCTGATATGGCAGCTGCAGCGCCATGAGTGGGATTAGAAGAACCAGCGTCCGGTTCAGATGCTGCCGGTATTCCGGTATCCCGGTCCGGGCAAAGCAGGAAAATGCCCAGACTGCCATTACCAGCGCCGCAAAATACAGATACCCTTTCATCCTGGGAGTCACAAAGAGAAGATACTGGCCTGTATACGCCATCCAGAAGAGTTTCAGTCCAAAGAGGAGGCTTATCACTGCCTCAATGAGTGCCCCCGGATTGATATAATGCCTTCTCATCCTGCCATTCCTCCTCCCAGAAGTCCTGCTGTAAGCACCACTCCAAAGCAGACTGCAAATACCGTAAGCGCCAGCCTGACAATAAACGATGCTTTAAAATATCCTCGCAGCATCATCACGTTTTTGATATCCATCATGGGTCCAAATACGAGAAATCCAAGAAGCGGAACCGTTGAAAAAGTTCCCGCCATGCTTCTCGCCACCACTGCATCCGAGGACGAGCACAGAGAAAGCAGAAATGCCAGCAGAATCGCCGCAAACAACGCCACCGGAAGGCAGGAAGCCCCCCATTCTTTTAAAACTCCCAGATTCACCGCCTGAAACAGGGTGGATACCGCAATTCCCACAACCAGATACCTGGCAACCGAGTAAAATTCCATGCGGGCATGCCACAAAAATTGTTCTGCCCTGCCCAGCCTTCCGCTTCTGCTCTCCCGATAGCAGCCACAGGTACAAAATGAAGTGTTTCCAGCTTCTCCTTTCAAATAATCCGTCGGTTTCCGGATGAAAAAGCTGGTGCCAATCAAAAAGGAACAGAGGATTCCCAGACCGGTCCGGTAAAAAACTGCCCGAAAACTCCCATTAAAAGCATAATACGTTGAAAGAAGTATAACGGGATTTACAATTGGTGCTGCCGTCATAAAACAGATGGCAGCCGGAAGCGGAACCCCTTTTTTCAGTAATCCTTGGAAAACAGGGATCGACGCACAGTCACACACCGGCAAAAAAAATCCGGCTCCAATTCCCATTCCCATCGCAAAGACCGGATTAGACGGAAATATCCGCTCCAGAACCCCTACCGGAATGAAGACCTGAATGGCCGAGGAAATCAGGACACCCAAGAGTAAAAATGGAACCGCCTGCAAAAACACTCCCATAAAAATAGTAAAATAGCGGATCAACGGCACGCCTCGCTGTTCTGCCAGTGCCACTACCATCAGTAAAAAACAGGCAAGCAGCGCAAAAGCGAGCCATTCTAACAGCGGGCTTCCCTTCTGTTTTCCCAATTCATCCAACAGGGCTTCTTTTGAATATTCCCAGACTTCTGTCGATGGCGCCAGTGCTTTGCACATATGCTCCAACTGCTTTACCGCGTTTTCATCTTCCGTATTTCTCAAGTAAATCACATCACTAGAAGCTACCTGTGAAATCGGACCTTCCCCGGTCTGTCCAAGCATCATTCCCGCCATTTCCACATCTGCCAGATACATTACCCTTTCGATATGAATCCTTCGTCGAAGCGCATTGGACAGGAGAAGCTTCTCCAGTGTTCCAAAACGTTCCATTCCGTTCCACTCCACCCAGATCTCTTCATAGCGGTGGATTTCAAGCTCCACCTCCACTCTGTCTGCTACCTCTTCCAGATGTGTCTCCAGCTCATCCCGATCCCAGCTCCGGATTTTCCAACTGCACCTCTCTGCCTCCTTTGTATCCAGTACCTCTTCTCCTTCTTCAAACTGAAAAATCAGTACATTCCGGCAATGTCTGAGACGAAGACTATTTTCTATCAGTTTCGTCTTTCCGCTGCCCAGAAACCCTTCTACGATATAAACCGGTGTTGTCATCGTCCCATCTCCTTTCCTTTGATTCCAAGAGCTGCCACAAAGCACGCGACTTCCAGAAGTACAATTGTACCACCCGATTTTGTTCCCCAATAGTACGAGATAAACAATCCAAGAATCGTTGTCCCGACCGCTGCCAAAACAGACCACAGAACCGTCATCCGATAACTGTTTCCCATCTGCATTCCAAACGCTACCGGAACCACCAGCATCGAAGAAATAATTAAGGTTCCCACGGTTCTTGATGCGATCGATACGGTACATGCTGTTAAAACAGTAAATAGAAAATTCACCTTACGCACCGGAACTCCCGAGATTCTGGCTGCATTTTCATCAAATCCTATATAAAAAAGTTCCTTCCGAAATAAAATAAGAAGCAGCAGTACCGCTGCGCTGACAGCACATACCCCCAAAAGTTCCGCTGTGCTGATTGACACGATACTTCCAAACAAAAAGCTGTTAAAGTTAGCACTGTTTTTAACAAATCCGGACAATACTCCGGCAAGACCTATTCCAGCAGACATAACGATCGCAATCGCATTTTCTGAATACCGGGGAAGACGACGCCGAATCGCCTCAATTGCCAGCGCTGCCACCACACAGATACCGCCTGCTCCGGCTACCGGGTTGATTCCAAACAGCATTCCGATCGCTACCCCTGCTAAAGAAGCATGGGCCAGTGCATCTCCCACCATCGACATCCGTTTAAGTACTACCGTCATGCCAATCAGCGGCGTAATAACAGCCAGCAAAATTCCTACTAAAAATGCCCTCTGCATAAATCCATACTCGAAAATACTCATTTTTCCTCTACCCCTCCTTCTTCCATCTTAAAAAAGCGATTTGCTCCGGAAAATACAGCTTGATTTCCGTGGGTAATCAAAAAAATTGTCATCGCCTCTTCTTGATTTCTGCGTTTTAATACCGCTGCCAACTGCCGAAGGGACTCCTGATCCACTCCGACAGCCGGTTCGTCCAGAAGGAGAAGCTGAGGTTTGGAAATCAACACACGTGCCAACATAACCCGTTGCTGCTGACCACCGGAAAGTTCCCCTATCCGCCGGTTTAACGCATCTTTCATTCCCATTTCTTCCAATGTCCGGCATATTCTTTCCTTTTTATCTTTAACAGCCCACTTTTTCCAGAATGGATGATACATTCCGGTTTCCATGATTTCCTCCACCGTTGCCGGGAAAAATGCGTTGCGGCTGGTTCCATTTTGCGGCATATAGCCGATGCGGATTCGATGAAGCGCTGCTGTCAAAGAATCACTTCCTGCTATCACAACCCTTCCTTTTGCCGACTCCAACTCTCCCGACAATACTTTCATCAATGTGCTTTTACCGCTTCCATTTTCCCCTGTCAGCACTGCATAATCGCCCTGCCGGATTGAAAAATTTAAATTATGTAACACTCTGCGGTTCCCATATTCAAATGAAAGATGATCTACATCCACTATCTTCATGCCCGCTCCCTTTTCTTTACTGATTCAGTGCTTCCACCAATGTCTCAAGATTTGATTCCATTACAGAAAAATAATCCGCCCCTGCTTTTAATTCCTCATCACTAAGCCCTTCTAATGGATTTAACATCTTTGTCTGCGCTCCGATTTCTTTTGCAATTGTTTCCGATATCTTCGGACTTACTAGCTCCTCAAAGAAGATGGTCTTAACCTGATGTTTTTTTGCAAAATCCACAATCTCCTTCATCCGGGCTGCATCCGGTTCTGAATCTGCGGATAATCCTTCGATTCCGCTCTGGTTTAAACCGTATGCCTGGCACAGATACCCAAATGCCTGATGTGCAGCTATCACATCCCGTGTTTTCACATCCGATAATTTTTCCTGATACTCTGCATCCAGATCATCCAGCTTCTTCGCATAGGTCTGGTAGTTTTTCTCATAATACTCCTGATGATCTGGATCCGCTGATACAAGTGCATCTTTTATATTTTCCATTTCCTTCTTCGCATTTTCCGGCGCTAACCACACATGGGGGTCATAGGTAATCTCTTCTGCATGCTCATCCTTCTCTCCGTTTTCTTCCTCCTCATGCTCTGAGCCTTCCAGCAGATCAATTCCCGTAGATGCTTCCACCGCAATCAGGTTTTTATTGTCCAGCGACGTAAGCACATCGGCAGCCCAGTGCTCCATTCCGGCTCCGTTGTATATAAAAATATCTGCCTCTTCCAACTTCTTGATGTCAGAAGCTGCCGGTTCCCAGTCATGAGGTTCCGTTCCCGCCGGCACCATATTCGTCACCTCCACCCGATCGCCGCCTATCTTTTGGGCAAAATCATACATCGGATAAAAGCTCGCCATGACCTTTAACTTGTCTCCATCGATGCTTATTACATCCGTCTCTGTTTCCCCGCTTCCGTCTTTCTCCTCCTGTTCGGTCTCTATATCGGACGATTCCACCGCCCTTCCGGCACAGCCCGTCATCCACACGAGTGCAGAGATTGCTATCATTCCCATAAACACACTTTTCTTTTTCATTCTGTCTGCTCCTTTCAGCTGTAGGTTATCGCATAGCATTTGCAGAAGCACCTGCCTGTCAACAGCAGGCTTTGTGTCTTCTGCTCTACACATTAATAAATGCAAGTAATTTGCGTTTATTAATATAGCACCCTTTTTTTACATCGTCAAGATTAATTTGCAAATGAGTTGCATTTTATTCTTATGCGGCTTGACGCTTCCTCCCTTCACCGCTAAAATAGGAGCTAACAGACAAAGGAGATATTGCCGTATGACTTCGATCCGAAAACCATATACAACCAAAACAAGGACTGAGATTCTCGAATACCTGAAAGAGCACGCTTCCAGCACGGTAAGCGTTGCCGATATACAAAATTATCTGAAAGAAAAACGGGCAGAAACCAATACTACCACCATTTACCGATTTTTAGACAAACTGTGCCGAGAGCACATCGTTATCAAATATCCAGATGCTGAAAATGACAAAGCCGTTTACCAATATGCCGGAGAAGGTGCCCACTGTATGGAGCATCTTCATCTTAAATGTACCCGCTGCGGACGCCTGTTTCACCTTGACTGCGATTTCATGGATGAACTCCGTCAGCATCTCCTAGAAGAGCATGGCTTTCTGCTCCAATGCAGCGGTGATCTGCTGCATGGCCTCTGCCAGGAATGCGCCGCCAAAGAAGGTTCTGAAAAAGAGCTTTAATGTTCCTGCATTTTTTAGTATACTGGTAGCATATGCACACGAATTTACCGGAAAACGGCCGTTTGAGGCGGATTTTCCCATTACCGCATATCAATATCTTTTGGAGGATTTTATCATGTCTGAAATCACAGGACGCAATGTCGGCAAAACCTGCCGCACTCATTACAAAGGAACCTTTAATGACGGAACACAGTTTGATTCTTCCTACGATCGTGGCGAACCCCTTGAGTTTGTCTGCGGTGCCGGTCAGATGATCAAAGGCTTCGATGCCGCTGTCGCTGATATGGAAGTAGGCGAGATGAAAGAGATTCACCTGATGCCGGAGGAAGCTTACGGCATGCCGGATCCGAACGCCATTCTGGAACTGGAGATCGCTAAACTGCCAGGTTCCGAGGAACTGGAAGTTGGACAGCAGGTATACTTAACCAACCAGATGGGACAGCCGTTCCCGGTCAAGGTTATCGCAAAGAATGAGGTAAATATCACGTTTGATGCCAATCATGAGATGGCTGGTAAGGAGCTTAACTTTAAGATTGAGCTGGTTGAAGTAAAATAACCGTAACACAACTGCCCTTACATTATAACAACACGCGCCGTCAGCGCCCATCCCGGGAGCTGGCGGTATTTTTTCTTGACAAATTCTCACTCCTCCACTATAATTACCCACGGTAATTATCACAAGTAACTATTTGATAAGGAGACTTTCCATATGACCATCGAAACAATCAAGCGGATGTTGGACGCCTGTTATCAGGGCAAACGAATCCGGGATATGCTTCCGCCGCTGCCGAAGGGAGTCACTTCCTCCTATATTCAATATCTGGATGTCATCCAGTCGCTGGAGCGAAACGGCATCCATGTAAAAATATCGGACATCAGCGATGCGCTGAACCTGCCTCGCCCAGGCGTGACCCGGACTGTCAAGGAGATGGAAGCGGGCGGTTATCTCCAAAAGAAAACCTCGCAGAACGACGGGCGTGTTACCTACATTTCCATCACCGAAGCGGGCAGGACGCTCTCACAGACGTACGACACCGAATACTTCAGCGCGCTCGCCCCGTCTTTAGACACCATTACTGAGGAGGACGCCCGCCAGATGATTCAGACGATGGAGACATTTTATCAGATTATGTGCAAACGGAGGGATTCCCATGAATAATGATAAAGCTGATTTTACACAGGGCAGTATCCTGAAAAAACTGATCGCTTTCATGATTCCGGTGCTCGGTGCACTGATTCTGCAGGCGGCATACGGCGCGGTCGATCTGCTGGTGGTTGGACGGTTCGGTTCGACCTCCGGTCTTTCCGCCGTTTCGACGGGCAGCCAGGTCTTAAACCTCGTCACCTTCGTCGTAATTCAGTTCGCTATGGGTATCACCGTTTTGATCGCCCGCTATCTCGGTGAAAAGAAACCGCAGCAGATCGGCGCAGTTGTCGGCGGAGCTTCGATTGTATTTACGATCATTTCCGCCGTTTTATTCGTCGTCATGGTCTTTTTTGCCCGCCCGATCGCCATTCTCATGCAGGCACCCGAGGCGGCGGTGGATCAGACCGCCAGCTACATCCGCATCTGCGGAGGCGGCATTTTCTTCATCGTCGCCTACAACCTGCTGTCCTCCATCTTCCGCGGGCTCGGTGACAGCCAGTCACCGCTTCTCTTTGTCCTGGTTGCCTGCATCGTCAATGTGATCGGCGACCTCGCACTGGTAGCTGGTCTTCATATGGACGCCGCCGGTGCCGCCATCGCGACCGTCTCCGCGCAGGCGCTCAGCGTTATTTTCGCGATTATTCTTTTAATTAAGAAAACTCTGCCATTTACGATCACCCGGCACGATTTCCGCTTCAACACCCAGTGTCCGAAATTTCTTTCCATCGGACTGCCGCTGGCGCTTCAGGAATTTTTAACCCAGCTTTCCTTCTTAGCCCTGTGCGCCTTTGTCAATCGACTGGGACTGGAAGCGTCCTCCGGTTACGGTGTAGCATGCAAAATCGTCAATTTCGCCATGCTTGTCCCGAGCGCCCTGATGCAGTCGATGGCTTCCTTCGTCTCCCAAAACGTGGGGGCAGGGAAAGTCAAACGTGCCAGGCACACCCTTTTTACGGGAATCGGCGTCGGTCTGTGCGTCGGCTGTATCGTCTTTACCCTGGTTCTCCTAAAAGGCGATGTCCTGTCCGGCTTCTTCTCGACGGATGCGGCGGTCATCCAGAACAGCTATGATTACCTGAAAGGATTCGCACTCGAGTCCATCGTGACCGCGGTTCTGTTCAGCATGATCGGATATTTCAACGGAAATAACCAGACACTTTGGGTTATGACACAGGGACTCATCCAGACACTTCTGGTGCGTCTCCCGCTAGCGTATTTCATGAGTATCCAGCCGGATGCCAGCCTGACCAAGATCGGTCTCGCAGCCCCCGTTTCTACGATCGTCGGCATTGTACTAAATATCGGATATTATATCTACTGGACCCGGAAACAGCAGCACCCGCCAGTAGAAGAAATCATATAAAAACACAGGAACTGCTCCGTAACAGGCAGGCACTTTCAGAGCGAAGGTGTCTGCCTGTTATCGTCACGGCACTTTCGGTTTCAAAAGTGCCTATCCTTGAATAATTGCGCTGTTCACAAAATCTTCACAGAAAATTAGCACTCACCTCTTGACAGTGCTAATTATGTGTGTTATATTACAGCTAGAACAAAGGAGAGGAACAAGGAAATGAGAACAAGCTTGTTGCCGCCGATGTTTTCACATAGATGTTAAGATGTTACTGGGCACGTATGCGTGAACAGTAACGTTAAGATAATACGAAAAGGAGAGATGACTTATGTATATGCCGAGTATTTTTAATAATAGTGTATTTGATAACTTTGATAACTGGATGGATTTTTCCTTCCCAAGCTTTAACCAGAGACTGTATGGTGCTTCCTCTTCCCAGCTGATGAAGACGGATGTCAAGGAAACCGATAAGGATTATGAAGTTTCCATCGACCTGCCGGGATTTAAGAAAGACGAACTTCAGATTGAGCTGAAAGATGGCTATCTGACCGTCAGCGGTTCGAAAGAAGTTACATCGAAAGATATGCCGGAGGAGAATCAGAAAGATGCAACGACCGCAGAATCAGATGCTTCCAAGAAGGACGCTAAAGCCGAGCAGAAAACCGTTAAATATATCCGCCAGGAACGCTACAGCGGCAATGTAAGCAGAAGCTTCTACGTCGGCGAGAACTTGGAAGAAAAGGATATCCATGCCAAATTTGAAAATGGCACTCTGACCCTGACCTTCCCGAAAGAGCTGGAAAAGAAAGCGGTTGAAGAGAAGCATTTCGTTTCCATCGAAGGTTAATAATCAGATAGGCAGCTGCGGCTCACACATTGTGTTGCCAGCAGCCAGATAGCTTCAGGAGCTGTCGCAGGAATGCGGCAGCTTCTATCATACCCAATCTTTTATCATAACCTAAATAATTGAAACTTAAATCACTGCATCTACGGAGGTGATAATCAATGGCAGAGAAAAGAGACTATTATGACATACTGGGGATAAAGCGGGACGCCAGTGCGGAGACGATCAAAAAGGCATTCCGGAAACTTGCCAAAAAGTATCACCCGGATTCCAATGCCGGTAATCCCCAGGCAGAGCAGATGTTTAAGGATGTCAACGAAGCCTATTCGATCTTAAGTGATCCAGAAAAAAAGAAACTCTACGATCGCTTCGGTCACGCCGCATTTGACCCGAACAGCGCCGCATACGGCGGAGCTGGCAGTGCCGGCGCTTCTGGAAATGGTCCATTTGGCTCCGGCTTTGGCGGTACCGGTCAGGGCGGTGCCTGGCACTATCAGAGCGGTCCGGGCGGTTATGCAGAATACCATTTTACCGGGGATGACATGGACGATATGGGTGACATTTTTGGAGATATGTTTGGCGGCATGTTCCACGGCAAGAGTTCGGGCGGCAGTTCCCGCAGCCGACATTTCACGGGCGGTTCCGGGTTTGGCGGCTCTGGGACTCATTTTACCGGTGGTTCCAGTTTTGGCGGTTCTAGCGCTCATTTTGGCGGCGGGTCTGGCTTTGGCGGCTTCGGCGGCAGTCAGGGCTTTCACAGCGCCAATTCCCGTGAGAAAGGTTCTAACCTCACGTCCGATGTAACCATAAGCTTTGATGAAGCCGTATCCGGCTGCGAGAAGCTCATCACTCTGCAGAACCCACAGACCGGCAAGCGCCAGTCTTTACAGGTTCACATCCCAGCGGGCATCGATACCGGTAAATCTATCCGTCTGAAAGGAAAAGGCATGCCGGGAACGGGCGGCGGCGAGGCGGGCGATCTTCTTTTAAATATTACCGTCACCGCGAAACCGGGATGGGAGCGCAAGGAGATGGATGTTTACTCGACCGTCCGCATTCCGTTTACCACCGCAGTCTTCGGCGGTGAGGCGCTGGTTTCCACCCTGTACGGCAATGTCCTGTGCAAGATCGCAGCCGGGACGCAGTCGGGAACCAAGATTAAATTAAAGGGAAAAGGCATTGTTTCCATGAAGAATCCGTCCATCCATGGCAATCAGTACGTGACGGTCCAGATCGATGTCCCGAACCATCTGACCCCCGAGGCAGAACAGAAACTTCGCGAATTTGAACACGCCTGCGGACTGAACAAAAACAGACAGGGCGGACCCAACGGCAGGAGCGCAGCTTGACGGCTCCTGCCGTTTTTTACTGAACGTCTGTAAAGCCAAAAATATCATAGAATTTTCGCCCTATTATTTTCATATATATGGTTGTGATTTTCATAAATATGATATTTTAATTGCGGGCAATCCACAATTTCATCACTTTTTAATTGTCATGAAATTACCGTAGCTATATATTCAACATTTTTTCGCACTTTATACCTATCTTTCTTATCTATTTTATCTGTTTTTACCTCACTTTCATTTCTTTTTTTAGATATTTCGCAATAAATATCTTGTATTTTTCGCTCGTTTTATGTTATAGTAAACACATAATTGCATCGAAAAACATAACGCATTTTATTTCACATTTATGAAAGGAGTTTATACCTTATGAGCAGACTCGTTATACCTACTAACAGCGAGGCTCAGAATGTCGTAGAAGGGCTTTACAAAGATCTGGAACGGCGCATCATCGCCAGCCCGCCAGGTCTTTGTCCTGTCGACCTGACCGCTGCATTTTTAAAAATGTGCCATGCACAGACTTGCGGCAAATGCGTTCCCTGCCGAATCGGTCTCGCGCAGCTCTCCAATCTTCTGGAAGACATCCTAAACGGAAAAGGAACCATGAAGCATTTAACCATGCTGCAGGAAACTGCCCGCGTCATCGAAAGTACAGCAGACTGTGCCATCGGCTATACCGCCGCCCAGATGGTTTTAAAAGGTCTGGACGGATTCAAAGAGGATTTTATGGAACATATTTTACATAACCGCTGCCGCAGCAACCTCGACCAGCCGGTTCCGTGCGTAGCTTTATGTCCGGCCGGCGTCGATATTCCGGGCTACATCGCCCTGACTGCCGAAGGCCGTTATGCCGACGCCGTCCGCCTGATCCGCAAGGACAACCCGTTCCCGACCGCCTGCGCGCTCGTCTGCGAACATCCGTGCGAATCCCGCTGCCGCCGCAACATGCTGGATAATTCTATCAATATCCGCGGTATCAAACGTGTAGCTGTGGATATGGCAGGATATGTACCGGCACCGGTCTGTCCAACCTCCACCGGTAAGCGCATCGCGATCATCGGCGGCGGCCCCAGCGGCCTGAGCGCTGCTTATTATCTGCAGTTGATGGGACATCAGACCACTGTATTTGAAAAACGCAAGAAACTCGGCGGCATGCTGCTGTACGGAATTCCAAGCTACCGCCTGCCACGAGAGCGCCTGCAGGATGATATCAATGTCATTCTGGAAACCGGTGTGGAAGTCCGTCTTGAAACTTCGGTCGGAAACGATCCAGGACAGCTGTCTCTGGATGAACTCCGCAAAGAATATGATGCTATCTACATCGCCATCGGCGCTCATAGTGATAAAAAGATTGGTATTGAGGGAGAAGATGCCGGCGGTGTTATCTCCGCTGTCGAATTCTTACGTGCTATCGGCGACGGCAAATATCCGGATCTTACCGGAAAGAAGGTCTGTGTCATCGGCGGCGGCAACGTAGCCATGGACGTAGCCCGTTCTTCTGTCCGCCTGGGTGCAGACAAGGTGGCAGTTGCCTACAGACGCCGCAAAGCTGATATGACAGCTCTTCCGGAAGAGGTTGAAAGTGCCATGGCTGAAGGCGTAGAGATCATGGAACTTTACGCACCGGAGCGGATTGAAGCAGACGAGGACGGCCAGGTAAAAGCTCTCTGGGTAAGCCAGCAGATGCCGGGAGAAATCCGCGGCGGACGTCCTTCACCGAAGGCTATCGGCACCGACTCTATCCCGGTTGAATGCGATATCGTCATCGCCGCGGTCGGTCAGGGCATCGAAAGCCGCTACTTCGTAGAACAGGGAATCGACGCCAAATGGGGCGTGATCCAGGCGACTGGCTGGACCTCCATCCAGAACATGCCGGGTATTTTCGCCGGCGGCGACTGTGCAACCGGTCCGGCAACCGTGATCCGCGCGATTGCAGCCGGAAAAGTAGCGGCTGCCAATATCGATCAGTATCTCGGCTACAACCATCAGATTACCTGCGATGTGGAGATCCCGGAGCCGGATCTCTCCGACCGTACTCCGTGTGGACGCGTCAACCTGACCGAACGCCCAGCCGGAGAACGCAAATGTGACTTTACACTTACCGAATGCGGCATGAGCCTCAAGGAGGCGGGCCAGGAAGCCAGACGCTGCCTGCGCTGCGATCACTTCGGTTATGGAAACTTCAAAGGAGGGCGGACCACATCATGGTAAATACGAATCTTGTATCCATCAAAATTAATAATATACCACTGCAGGTTCCAGAAGGAACCCGGATTCTGGACGCCTGCCGCGACAACGGTTTTCACGTTCCTTATCTTTGCTATCTGAAAGATATCAATGAGATCGGTGCCTGCCGTGTCTGCGTTGTAGAAGTGAAGGGAATCCACCATCTCGTTACCTCCTGCAACAACCAGGCTCAGGAAGGCATGGAGATTCTCACAAACTCCCCCAGAGTCCGTGAAGCCCGCAAGATCAACGTGGAACTGCTTCTTTCCCAGCATCACACCAACTGTCCCACCTGTGTGCGCAGTTCCAACTGTGAATTAAAACAGGTGGCAAGTGATCTGAACCTGACCGTTGACCGTTATAAAAACGAATATCCGGAAATGATCTGGACTTCTACTTTCCCACTGATCCGTGATGCAGGAAAATGTATCAAATGCATGCGCTGCGTCCAGATCTGCGACAAGATCCAGACCTTAAATATCTGGGATGTGTCCGGAACCGGTTCCCATACAACCGTCGATGTTTCCCACAATCTGGAAATCAAAGAATCCGACTGTTCTCTCTGCGGACAGTGCGTTACCCACTGCCCGACTGCCGCTCTCCAGGAGCGGGATGATGTGGAAGCCATCAATGGTATCCACGGTGAACTGGCAAATGATGACAAGGTAACCGTAGCGGTTGTCGCTCCGGCTGTCCGGGCCGCATGGGGTGAAGAATTTGGTCTTTCCCCGGAATTTGCTACTGACAGACGTTTCGTATCCACCTTAAAATCCGTTGGATTTGACTATGTATTCGATGTTGACTTTGCAGCCGATCTGACCATCATGGAGGAAAGCAACGAGCTTTTAGCCCGCTTACAGCAGCCGGATAAATACAGCTGGCCTATGTTCACCTCCTGCTGCCCTGGCTGGGTCAGCTTTGCAAAGAGCCAGTATCCGGAGCTTCTGCCGCAGCTTTCCACTGCCAAGTCCCCGCAGCAGATGTTCGGTGCTGTCATCAAAACTTATTTTGCACAGAAAAAAGGCATTGCACCGGAAAATATCACCTGTGTTTCCATCATGCCGTGTATGTCCAAGAAGCGTGAACTGACTCTTCCGGGCATGGACAGCGCCGGAACCGGACAGGATATTGATTATGTTCTGACCACCCGTGAAATCTGCCGTCTCATCAAGGCCGATCATATCGATGTATCCAGACTTCCGGAGTGCGATTTTGACGATCCTCTCGGCGAAGCAACCGGAGCCGGTGTTATCTTCGGTGCCAGCGGCGGCGTACTGGAGGCAGCTCTTCGTACCGCTTACCACACCGTAACCGGTGAAAATCCGGAGATCGGCGAACAGAGTCCGCTGAAGGTTCTGCGCCAGATCGGTTCCTTTAAGGAACTGGAAATCGATATCAAGGGTGTGAAACTGCACTGTGCAGCACTCAGCAGCCTAGGAGAGGCCAGACGCCTCATTCAGGCGATGAAACGCGGCGAATGCCACTATGATTTCGTTGAAGTCATGGCATGTCCGGGCGGCTGTATCAACGGCGGCGGTCAGCCGATCCGCCCATCCTTCCAGAATAAGCCGAAGGACTGCGCAGACCGCGACCAGTGCCTGCGCGGCTACGACGCCCGCAGCGCCATCCGGTTCAGCCATGAAAACAAGGCGGTTCAGACACTGTATGACGAGTATCTTGAAGCTCCGTTATCCGATCGTGCACATCATCTGCTGCATGTGGAGGAATATTAATATATCCAAACAGTCACACAACAAAACCCCAGAGAGTTGCCGCTCTCTGGGGTTTTGTGTCATTCACAGATGACCAATCTGAGGCTAGTTACCAACTACTTACTCTATCTTTTCTTCTAGCCTCTCAGCCTCTCTTCAATCTCCTCCATCTCCGGAATTGCCGAGATTCCGCCGCGGCGTTCGACGCACAGGCTTGCCACTGCGTTGCCGACCCTGCCAAACTGAATCATCTGCGCCCGGGTCAGGTGTTCCGGCGAGGTTTCTTCCTGCAGATAGGAAGCGAGAAAACCGCCCCAGAAGGAATCACCAGCACCGGTTGTATCGACCGCATGGGAGGAAAAGCCCTCCGCCTTTACGATTCCATTTTCATTGCCGATCAGGGCGCCATCTCTTCCGAGCGTCACCGCCACCAGGTGCACCCCCTGACGGAGCAGATACTGAATCGCTTCCTCCGGGTCCTGATACGGGGTCAGAAGCGAGGTTTCTTCATCCGAAATCTTCATCATATCTACATAGGGAATCAGCGACTGCATCCGAAGCTGTGCGGTCTCCGGATCACTCCAGAGCGCCGCCCGGTAGTTCGGATCGTAGGAAATCACCGCACCGCTGTTTCTAGCAATATTGATCGCCTCATAGGTTGCCGTCCGGGATGGATCATCGGTCAGCGACAGGGAACCGACATGAAATACTCTCGTATTTTCCAGGATCTCCGGATCGATCTCTTTCATGCACAGATTCGTATCTGCCCCCGGCTTCCTCGCAAAGGCAAATTCGCGCTCCCCGTTTTCTTTCAGGCTTACAAATGCAAGCGTGGTAAAATACTTTTCATCCTGAATCAGGTTGTCCGTATTGATACCTGCCCGGATCAGGGTTTCTTTCAGGAAATCGCCGTGCATATCCTTACCCACCTTGCCAATAAATGCTGTCTTCCTTCCAAATTTCGCAGCCGCCGCCAGCAGATTGGCCGGCGCACCTCCCGGATTCTGCTCAAACAGACGCATTCCCTGCTGTGAAACGCCTGCTGGAGTAAAATCAATCAGAAGCTCTCCCAGCGCTGTGATGTCTGTTTTTATTCTCATACGAATCATCCTCCGTATTACAAGTTATATCAATGGTGCCGCCATCCAGCCCTCTCACAGGCGGACAGCCACATCCGTTCGTCTCTCACAAGGAATTTTACTTCCGAATCGCAATATTTGCAAATTCTACTTTCGCGTCCTGCGCCAGCAGACCGAGCTCGTACTCCGGTTTCCGGAAAATACGATAGGTAAACGCCACCTGCTCGCCCACGAACACCTCAACCATATCATGATCGACCGAAATCTTTACATCAATTGCCTGTCCATCTTTAATCTCAAAGGTCTTCTCAGCCACCCGAACGCCATCCGGTCCCGGTTCGGTTGCCTTCGGAACTGCCTGACAGGACTGCTCCCAGAACGGGTCAACTCCCATCGGCAGGGACAGAAGGGATACTCGCTGCATCGCCACATCAAACTCTAAGAACAGGCAGCCGCTTGCCTCCCAGTCGGATTTCAACAGGATTCCGAAGGAATCATTCGCTTCTTTCGGGATCACCGTGCCGGTAAACAGGAATTTTTCTTCCGGCTGCTCCAGGAAACCATACGAGGTTGTCCCGCATCCATCCAGCTCAACCGTTGTATCGCCATACAGCTTATATTCTCCCATGACCGGAAGGTATTTCCAGTCAACTTTCTCTTTAAAGCAGTTTACATACTCTTCCGGAAGCTTCACATCCAGCTGTCCGTCTGACGTTGCAACGACCTCATGCGGAATACAGAACGTGCCACCCCAGTACCACTCGCCGCGGTCGCTGTTTTCTGCACGGTCATGCGCCCAGGCAAAGTAGAAACGGCGCCCGTTGTCATCCTGCATGGATTTAGCTGCATAGAAGCGGCGTCCGCCGATGCCGTCTTTCTTCGGCTTTTTCCACGGTCCAAACGGAGATTTGGAAGTGCGGTAAATCGTGTTGACAAACTCGGAAAAGCGGGAATAGGAAAGATACCAGGTATCGCCTATCTTGTACATCTCGCTGCATTCCGGACAATTCGTATTGCCTGCCGAATACAACGGACCATAATACTCCCAGTTTACCAGATCTTTCGAGCGATACAGGACGATACAGCCGCGTCTTGTCACCGGCATATCCAGCCGTCTCGCCGAGATCAGAATCCAGTAACATTTATCTTCCTCATTATAAAATACATACGGATCACGCCAGTCCAGCTTTTCATATAACTCTATCATCGGCGTGATAACCGGGTTTGCCGCGTCCTTCGTCCAGGTGATACCATCCTCGCTCGTCGCATGGCAGATCGTCTGCTGATATTCTGCCGTCAGGCAGTAACCCGTATAGAATGCGTGATATTTTCCTTCGCCGTAGATAACCGATCCCGTCCACACGCCGGACGCATCCGGCTCATCGCCCTCGCCCGGATACAGTGCTGTCGGCAGCTCCTCCCAGTGCACCAGATCCTCCGAAACAGAGTGGCTCCATGTAGTACGCAGTCTAGCCGGATATACCGTGGTTCCTGGCGGGGATGTCAGTGAAAAAATATGATATTTACCTTCATGATAAAACGGAATCGCATCACCGGTCGAATCCGCAAATGACATTTTTCTGAAAAAATCCATTCTTCTCTCCTTGCCTTTCTAAATGTACTTTTGGAATTATTTCTTTTTTCTGAGGAGTGCCAGATTGCCCTTCTGAGAATCCAGTACAACCGCGCAGGCAATGATCAGACCTTTTACAATCAGCTGCCAGTAGGAGCTGACGCCGATCAGATTCAGACCATTGGAAATAATACCGATTACCATCGCACCGAATACTGTGCCGCTGATGCGTCCGCGTCCGCCTGCCATGGAGGTTCCGCCGAGGACGCAGGCTGCAATCGCATCCATCTCATAACCGCTTCCGACGGACGGCTGTCCGGAATACATTCTTGATGCCAGAACCAGACCTGCAAACGCCGCCAGGGCGCCCGACAATGTAAACACGATGATCTCGACTTTCTTGATCGGAACACCAGAGAGACGCGCCGCCTCACGGTTTCCGCCGATTGCATACACATAGGTACCAAATTTTGTTTTAGAAAGCAGAAAACTAAATACGATAATTAAAATAACCATATAGACAACCGGCAGCGGAATAATGTTAAACAGATAACCCGTTCCGATTGCAATGAAAAACTTATCCGTAATACGGGTGGACTGTCCGCCCGAATATACATACGCGATACCGTTGCAGACATTCATCATTGCCATCGTAATGATAAATGCCGGAACACGGAATTTCGATACAACCATACCATCAATCAGACCAGCCACAACACCGATGATGATGCCAGCCGCAATCGCCACGCCAATCGGAAGTCCCTGATTAACTACAAATCCTACGGTCAGAGTTCCACTCATCGCTACGATCGCGCCAACTGCCAGATCGATGTGTCCGAGAATAATAATCAACGTCATTCCCAGTGCAATGTATGTATTAATGGAAATCTGTCTGAGCACTGAAATGATATTGCTCGGTGTCAAAAATTTATCGGTTGCCAGTGCGACTACCACACATAAGATAACCAGCACTCCAATAATTCCTGTATTTCCGGTAAATACCGAGAGTACCGAATTGCCTGCTGTACTTTTCTTTCCGTTCATCACTCTTCGCCTCCTGCTGCATACTGCATGATTCTCTCCTGATCCAGTTCTTCTCTTCCGAGCATTCCCGTCATTTTTCCCGCCTTGATGACACATACGTTATCGCACATATTGATGATCTCCGGCAGCTCGCTGGATACCATGATAACGGCGATACCCGCCTTCGCCAGCTCATTAATAACGGAATAAATCTCAAACTTCGCATTGACATCGACGCCTCTCGTCGGCTCGTCCAGAATCAGGACATCCGGCTTGATTGCCAGCCATTTTCCAAGGACAATCTTCTGCTGGTTTCCGCCGGAAAGACTTCCCGCTTCCACCAGTTCCACCCGGTCTGCCACTGCTTTGATATGAAGCTTTTCTTTATAATAATCAATCACTTCCTGACATTTCCGGTCGCTGATGGCAATTCCGTTAATATAAGAGTCAATCGATGCCAGCGTGAGGTTAAAACCGACCGTATTGCCAAGGACAAGTCCCTGTTTTTTCCGATCCTCCGGCACCAGTCCGATGCCCGCCTTGATTGCCTGGATCGGTGTCGTGAAGCGGACTTCCTTTCCATTTAAAAGAATGGTTCCGCTCTGGTATTTTCTGGCTCCAAAGATACATTCCATGATCTCGCTTCGTCCGGCTCCGACCAGACCCGCAAATCCCAGGATCTCTCCCTTTCTTACCCGGAAGCTAATATCTGAGAACACACCCTCACAGGTTAAATTCTTCACTTCCAACGCCGTTTCTGCATGTTCCAGATCGTTGTAATCTCTGGCATAGAAGCTCTCTAACTCCCGTCCTACCATCATGGCTACCAGCTCGTTCGCATTCGTCTCCGATGTTTTTTTTGTTCCCACATAGGCGCCATCGCGGATGATGGTAACCCGATCCGAGATCCGGAACAGTTCTTCCATACGGTGGGAAATATATATAATGCTTACCTGTTTTGCTTTTAATCTCTCAATGATTCCAAATAACTGTTCTACCTCGTCATTGGAAAGGGAGGACGTCGGCTCGTCCATGACGATGATCCGTCCGTCGAAGGATACCGCCTTTACAATCTCAACCATCTGCTGCTGGGCGATCGTCAAAGATTCTACCAGCGTATCCGGGTGGATATTGACCCCGAGGTTTGCCAGCATCTCGCCTGCCCGGCGGTTCGTCTCCCGCATATCCACGGTGCCGAATTTCGTCTTGATTTCCCGTCCCAGGAACAGGTTCTGCGCGACCGTCAGATACGGAACCAGGACGATCTCCTGATGTATGATTCCGATTCCTTTCTCCTGGGCGTCCGAAACACCATTTATCTCAACTTCCTGACCATTAATCTTGATTGTTCCGCTGTCCGGTTTATAAATTCCTCCAAGGACCTTGATAAGCGTTGATTTACCCGCTCCATTTTCTCCCAGAAGCGCATGAACCTCGCCCATTTCCAGGGAAAAATTGATCCCTGACAATGCATAGATCCCGGAAAAACTTTTCTTGATATCTATCATTTCCAGAATTGTTTTTCCCATAGAACCCTCCGTTTTTTAGAAATGCGGCAATGAACCCCATCGCCGCATTTTCCATGTTTTATTTTATTTCACGTAACTGTTAAGCTTCCTCGCAGTTCATTACTGCCAGTCGTTCAGAGTCTTCTCGGCCTCTTCTTTCTCTACCAGATGGGAATCCAGATATACTTTCTTCTCATCGATTGCGGTATCGCCGCCTACATATTTCTCAGCTGCGTCAAATGCATATTCTGCAATCTGAAGCGGAACCTGGCATGCAACTGCGGTGAACTCGCCGTCTAAGAGTGCCTGTTTTCCATCCGGGGATGCATCGATGCTATATACACCGATCTCGCCGGTCTTGTTTGCTGCCTTGATAGCTGCTGCCGCACCCAGGGCAGACGGGTCATTGATACAGAAGAATGCTTCCAGATCCGGGTTTGCTGTGATGATATCCTCAGCCAGTCCCATCGACTGATCGAGCGCTGCACCGCCATCCTGCTGTGCTACAATCTCAAATTTATCTTTCTGATCGCCAAGACCCTCAAGGAAACCATTGACACGATCCACGCAGCTTTCATTGGACGGGAAATCCAGAACTGCAATTTTTGCGCCATCCGGATAATCTTTCGTCATCTGCTCGCCCACTAACTGGCCTGCCATATATGCGTTGGTTCCAACGAACTGTGTCACGAACTGTTCGATATCATCATCGATGACCGCGGTATCTACGTTGAAAATCGGAATACCCGCATCTGCAATCTCAGCCAGTCCGGAGGTAATACCTGCGGAGTCAACCGGGATAACAAATACTGCATCGTAACCGCTGTTTGCACAGTCAGATAACTGGCTGAGCTGCTTGTTTAAATCATAATCCGGATCCAGGCAGGTATAGGAAATGCCGTTTTCCTTGCACAGCTCGCTGAGCTTTGCATCAATGGAACTCTGGAAAGTATTGTTTAAAGTATTCGTACAGAATGCAAACGATAAATCGCTGGTCTTTGCCTCAGCCCCCTGCGTATCTGCCGCTGCCTCAGAAGCATCGGCTGCCGCTGTTGTATCGGTACTGCTGGAAGAGCCGCATCCTGCCAGCATTGCTGCCATCATGCAAACTGAAAGACCTGCTGCTGTAAATCTAAGACTTTTTTTCATAAATCTGATCCTCCTCTTACTTCATCACTGTTTAGTGCATTTCAAACGGATTGTTATAGTTTTCTTTTTTACGTAAAAATTTTTCTCTCTGGAAGGAGTCTCCCTGTCTGATATCTAGATATTACTCTATTCCATGCCCTTTCGTCAATACTCTTGTGGCATATTGCACTAATTTCAGCGATATATTCATCCTGTTTTATTGATATTTATGCACTTCTACCGCTCTTTCTAATTTTTTACGTAAATTATATTTACCTTATCGTTTTGCTCCTATTTTTGTGCTATAATCAAAAAAACAGAAACACAAAACTGCGGCAAATTCAAATCCAGCCGCGCAGGAACAGCCGGACTAAATCCGTACCAGAAAGGGGGAGTTTTATGACCATCAAAGAAATCGCCGCAAAGGCAGGCGTCTCCATCGCCACCGTTTCCCATGTTATCAACCATACGCGCTATGTCAGCCCGGAACTGGTGGATAAAATCGAAGCTATTATTGAAGAAAGTGGATATTCTGAAAAAATCAAAAAAAAGGTGCGTAAAATCCGCAGCGGACGCAGTTCACAGATTGTCGCTGTCTTTCCAAATATCAAGAGCGCGCTCTACTGCGATCTGTGCAATCAGCTGCAGTCCTACGCGACCAGCCAGGGCTATCAGTTTTACACCGCCGTCACCAACGACAACCTGGAAGAGGAGAAAAGCATCCTGCAAAACTTAATCTCCAGTGCCAAGACCATCGGCATCTTTCTCTCCCCGGCAAGCAGCAATCCGGCTACCTATTCATTTCTCTATGAATCCGGTATCCCGTTTGTATGTGTCGAACGATTCATCGATGACGATGTCACTCCGCGGATCCTTTTTGATTACACCAAAGCATTTCACTCCGCTACTTCCTATTTTTTTGAGAGCGGACACGAAAATGTGCTGTTTCTGGTAGAAAAAACAGACAGCCTCGCCAAACAGGACAAGATTGCCGGATATGAGCGGGCGCTTCTCTCCGCCAACCATACCCTGAGCAGTTCCTGCATCGCGGAGATCAATCTGTATCAGTCCAGTGATACCATCAGCCTGAATATTCAGAAAAGCATCACCCGGTATCTCCCCACCGCTATCATCGCCGGTGGAAACCGGCTGACTATGTTTCTTCTCAAGGCGCTGCGGGAGCTGGGAAAAGACTGTCCGCGCGATATTTCCATCATCGGATTTGACGATATGCTCTGGTGCGAGCTGACCGCCCCACCGCTATCCTGCATCCACCGGGACATCGACCAGATGGCAGAACTCGCCTCGCAGGCACTCTTTGACGAGATCAACCACCTCTCCGGCGCACCTTTGACCCGCTACGCAGATGTAGAGCTGATTTTGCGTGATTCCACCCGGATCATCGACAACGGTCCGCTCGGTGAACACGCCGTCTCCCCGGACAGCATCCGCCTCTCCAAGGAGGAAAAACAGCTTTTGCGAACTGGAAATTACCGCGTCGCCATCTCCTTCCACTACACTGGAACCGCCTGGGCTGCCCTGCATCAGAAAGGCATCCGGGATGAACTGGAACAGTACGGAATCGATATTATTTCCACCATGGACGCCCATTTTGATCCTGCCCTCCAGAATATGCAGCTCGAAAGCATCAAAATGCAGCACCCGGACGCCGTCATCGCCATCCCCACCGACGATGTCCAGACGGGTCCGGCATTTCAGGAATTGTCCAAAATGACGCGGCTGATCTTTTTAAGCAATGTCCCGCAGAATTTCAGCCGGAACAATTACGTCTCCTGTATCTCCGTCAATGAGCGGGAAAATGGCACCAATACAGGGCGCATGATCGGTGAATATCTGAAAGAAAAACCGCACGCCAAAGTCGGCTTCATCATCCACGGTGCCATGTTTTATGGCACTACCGAGCGTGATAACTGTGCCGAAAAAATATTAAGGGAATCCTATCCCGACATTGAAATCACTGCCAGAAAGGGATTTATTCAAATTGAAAATGCCTACAAGGTATGCTATGAGATGATAAACGAGCACCCGGATATCCAGGCGCTCTATGTGAGCTGGGACCGCCCCGCCCTGCTCGCCATCAAGGCCCTAAAAGCTTTGAACCGGACAGATATCGCTGTCTTTACCACAGATCTGGATTTTGAGATTGCAGAAGAAATGAATCAAGGATTTGTAAAAGGACTCAGCACCCAAAGACCATATGACCAGGGAAAAGCAGCCGCTCTTGCAGTCGCTAAATCCCTGGTTAGTGATAAGGTTCCAAAATATATTGGAGTGCAGCCTTATGTAGTTCATGAAAAACAGCTGAAACGTGCCTGGAAGGATATTTTCTTTGAGGCACTGCCGGAGGAGCTGGGGTAAAAAAGCTCACCGCTTCAGCAGCTCCGGCGCCATCTCCTGAAACAGCTTCGCGAGCGCCATCGCCGCCCGCGAGCGGTATTTTCCAGCGGGCCAGGCGAGCGCCAGATCGAGGAAAATACCATCTTTCCCGATCCGCAGATAGCGGAACTCATCCCGCATGATGCGGCAGGAACGGTAAGTAAATGCGAGTCCGACTCCCTCCCGCGCCATCGCCGCAGCGAAGGAGGCGGAGAGGTAGGTGTCGAGTCCCAGCGGTTCCACGCCAGCCTCGCGCAGGGAGCGGCGGCCAGTCCGTCCGAGGACGGTGCTGGGCGGTCCCAGAATATACTCAAATGGTGCGGTGTCCTTTAGGTCGATCCACATCTGTTCCGGCTCCGATTCACATGGCTTCGCAAACGCCATGACCGGGTGGTCGGCGGTGGTGGCGATCATGATCTCATCCCGCATCAGGAAATCCACACCGTGTTTGATCCGAACCGGTGGCGCGGCTATCAGCGCCAGATCTAAAAGTCCCTCTAAAATCTTATTTTCCAGATCAATACTGTCCATCTCACAGATCTCCACATGAACTCGTGGATACAGGGCATGGAATTTTTTCAGGACCGGCGGCAGCAGGTAGGTCCCCCGGTAGGTACTGATGCCGAAAATGACAGTGCCGCCCTTTAAATTTTCAATATCCGAAGCCTCGCTGCGCGCCTCCTGGTACTGCTGTAAAATCTGTCTGGCATGGAAAATAAATGCCTCCCCGGCAGAGGTTGGACGGACCCCGCGGGCAGTACGGACGAAAATCGGCGTCCCCAGATCCTGTTCAAACAGGCGGACCGCCTGACTTAAGCTCGACTGCGCCATAAACAGTTTTTCAGCTGCGCGGGAGATGCTTCCCTCGTTAGCGACGGTTACGATATAGTCTAGTTCCTTTAAATCCATGAGAATCCCCCTCACGAGATATCGGAATTTCCGATATCTGGTATAACAAATCTTGCCTTTCTCCTATAACAAAAATAGTATAAGATAAAAACAAGCAAAAATCAATGGCAGAGACTGAAGCAGCGGCTGGAAAATCGAATAGGAATCCGGCGAGGGAACACAGCTTTGAAAAAGCCTCTGTGGACGATTATAAATAGGAGGAATAAGCAAGATGAAACAGGATTTAATGAAGGGTGTTATCGACATGCACGTTCACACGAATCCAGATCTGCGTCTGCGGGCGTATGATGATTTCGAACTGATGGAGGCGGCGATCCGGGTTGGGGCACGCGCTATCGTCATCAAGACACATCAGGGAACCACGATGGATCGGGCGTATCTGTGCAACCGCCACAACGAGATTGTACACGGGAAAACGAACAATTTTACGATGTTTGGCAGTATTACCTTAAATAAGGTAGTCGGCGGCATCAATCCGAAGGCAGTCGATGTGGCGCTTCGCCTGGGAGCAAAGGTGGTATGGCTTCCGACCCAGTCGGCGAAGAACCATATGCAGAAGATGAACCAGGATCTGAGCCAGAGCGTGGAGGTCGTAAAAGATGGAAAGATCGTGCCGGAGCTTCGTTCCGTGCTGGAACTGATCCGCGACCACAATGCGGTACTGGGAACCGCTCACATCGCACCGGAGGAGATTTTCACGGTTGTGGAAGCTGCACGGGATATGGGAGTAAAAAACATCGTTGTAACCCATCCTGAATGGTGGATTGTAGGCATGAGCCATGAGGATCAGCTTCGCCTGGTAAAGGATTATGACGTTATCTTAGAGCGCTGCTATGCACAGAACATGGGCGGCGGAAAGTATAAGAGCAATCTGGCAGACAACCTGGAACTCATCAAAGAGGTTGGCTATAAAAATGTCATGGTTGATACCGATGGCGGCCAGACAGAAAACCCGCATTGGGAGCTGGCGCTGGCAGAATATATGCAGTATCTGGTAGATCATGGAATTCCGGAAGAACACGTGTACCATATGACGCACACTATTCCGGCAAAACTGTTGGGCATCGAAGAATAGGGGGACGCGTCATATGTTAAGTGCAGTTTTGGTGGCATCCATTGCGGTTGCCGTTATATTGGGATATAAAACGAAAATCAATACGGGATTTTTCTGTATTGCCTTTGCATACCTGATTGGTTGTTTTGGCATGGGATTGAAAACAAAAGAACTGATTGGCTTCTGGCCGGTCAGCACCATGTTCGTCATCCTGTCAGTATCACTGTTTTACAACTTTGCAGCTGTGAATGGAACCCTTGAAAAAATGTCGGCCAGTCTTCTCTATATGTGCCGTAAGTTTCCGGGCATGCTTCCTTTTGCATTATTTTTTGTAGCAGTTGTACTTTCTGTTATGGGCGCTGCATACTTTACCGTTCTGGCATTCCTGGCACCGATTACCATCCTTATCTGTGAGGAAGCAAAGATGGACAAGCTGACCGGTGCGGTGGCGATCAACTGCGGTGCACTGGCAGGCGGAAACTTCCCCACAGCTTCGCTGGGCGTCGTATTCCGCGGTCTGATTGATACTGCTTATGAAGCAGAACCAGCATTTGAAGCAACGAATTCCTTTGTAGATGAAATGAAAATTTTTGGTTTCGCGATTGTATTTTCTCTGATTCTGATTGCAATTTTCCGCTTCGGTTTCAAGAGCAACCGCGGTATCGGAAAAGGCGTAACGTTCAATCGCCCGGAGCCGTTTGACAAGAAACAGAAAACAACCTTGCATTTAATGATTCTGATGATGGTGATTGTCCTGGTATTCCCGCTCTTAAAGATGGCAGTTCCTGGCAATGAGCTGATTGCAAAAATTGCCGGAAAGGTTGATGTAGGACTGGTGGCATTCTTCTTTACCATCATCGCACTGCTCTTTGATCTGGCACCGCAGAAGGAAGTTATCGCACGTGTTCCGTGGAACACCATCCTCATGATTGCCGGAGCCGGCATGCTTATCGCCGTTGCAGTTCAGGCCGGTACCATTGATGCATTATCTGCATGGATTGGTTCCAATGTTCCGACAGCCCTGATTCCGCTGGCATTCAGCTTTGTAGGCGCATTTATGAGTTTCTTCAGTTCTACAACCGGTGTTGTAGCACCAGCCCTGTTCCCGCTGATTCCGGGACTTGCGGCAGCAACCGGATTAAATCCGGCAGCACTCTTTGCCTGCACGATTCTTGGTGCACAGAGCAGTGCGATCAGCCCGTTCTCATCCGGCGGCAGCCTGATTCTTGGTTCCTGCGGAAACGAGGAAGACCGAAATCACCTGTTCAACCGCCTGCTTTTTGTGGCAGTGCCGATCAGCGTTATCTGCTGTGCGGTATATAACCTGATTGTAGCAGTTGTTCTGTAAGGGAAATTTTATCTCAGTCGAGAAAACTCCCACATCTTCAGGTGGTGAGTAATAGCAAATTTGTCTCAGTGGAAGCCTTGTCTCCGACTGAGATAAACGCTCCGCGAGGATGCGCAGTGATTCTGTAAAGAATATGTCAGCTTACGCTGACCAGAATCACGCGCCAAGTCTCACGGACGTTCGACTTGAATGAGAAGTTGTTTGTTCGAAAAGCTGTCAGCCTGTTCTGGCAGCTTTCGATAAAATATGAAGATTGGAAGTAACTGTTCAGTAGGTCAGCAGGCAAAAATCCCATTGCCGTAGGCAATTTTTAATGGATTTTTGCGCGTGACTGTGAAGGTACTGAACAGTTACGATTGGGAAAATCAAGAAGGAGGATAAAGAAATGAGTCATAAAATTACAGTATTTCGCGGCGATGGTATCGGTCCGGAGTTAGTTGATAATGTGTTAAAGATTTTAAAAGCGGCAGATGCACCGCTGGAATATGAAATTTTCAATGTTGGTGAGGATGAGTGGAAACGCAACGGTGCTTTGATTCCAGAGGAAGCTTATGCTTCCTTCGAGCGCACCAAAGTACTCTTAAAATCCCCGATTACGACTCCGGTTGGAAAAGGATTCCGCTCCCTGAATGTAACACTTCGCGGACAGTATGACCTGTATGCCAATATCCGCCCGGTTAAGTCCAACGCGGCAGTAAAAACTCCATTTGAGAATGTGGATATCGTGATTTTCCGCGAAAATACAGAAGGTCTTTATGTTGGTGTAGAGGAGCAGGTAAATCCGGATACAGTTCATGCAATTAAGATTGTTACAAGACAGGCAAGCGAGCGCATTATCCGCGATGCATTCGAGTATGCGAAAAAGAACGGACGCAAGAAAGTAACCTGTATTCATAAGGCAAATATCCTGAAAATGTCCGATGGCATGTTCCTTTCCATTTTCAAAGAGATTGCAAAGGAATATCCGGAGATTGAAGGTGATGATAAAATCATCGATAACACCTGCATGCAGCTTGTCATGAATCCAAACCAGTTTGATGTTATGGTAATGCAGAACCTGTACGGAGATATTCTTTCGGACCTGTGCAGCGGCCTGATCGGAGGCCTGGGACTCGTTCCATCCAGCAATATCGGTTCTGACTATGCTATGTTTGAGGCCGTACATGGCAGTGCACCGGATATTGCAGGCAAGCACCTGGCAAACCCGACCGCATTCCTGTGGTCTGCCTGCATGATGTTAGAGTACTTAGGTGAAAATGAGACCGCCGGACGCATCCGCAAGGCTGTGGATGAGGTTCTGGCAGAAGGCAAGCACCTGACAAGAGATCTGCATGGAACTGCAACCACCGAGGAATATGTGGACGCAGTGATTGCGAGACTGTAAAACTTCATACACGCACAGCAAAAGCCCCGGAATTTTTTGATTCCGGGGCTTTAATATATTATATTGTGCTAAACACTAAGCTTTTGCAATCTCCTGAAGGATCGCAATAATTACTTCTTCCATCCGATAGAAAGATTCCACATCTGCTTTTTCATGCGGTGTATGAACATCATAAAGATTTGCACCACAGGAAATCATATCGATATGATCTCCCAGTTTTTCTGCCAGATATCCACATTCGATTCCGGCATGAATTCCTGTGAAAACAGCATCTTTTCCAGAATACTCACGGTATGTCTTCGCACAAATATCACGAAGTTTAGATTCTTTACGATATTCCCACTGCGGATAATCACCATGGAAGGTGCAGTTCATTTCCAATGCCTTCGATAATATCTGCATTTTTTCTTTTAACTGTGCTTTTTCTAATTTTACAGAGCTTCTTCCGGAACACAGGAACTCAAGTGTTCCATCCTGAATCGTCATACTGCCTATATTAGAAGATGTCTGTACCATTTCCACATTTTCTCTGGTTCGGCTGATAACGCCGCACGGAAGAAACGTAATTGCCTCGATAATCAAATTCACCGTTTCCTTTGTAAACACAGTTACCTCTTTTTTCTGCTCTTCCTTCTCCAGGCGGAATGACAGGTTTTCTGTTTCAGAAAACTGTGCTTTCAGCATTTCTTCCAGTTTAGAGAGTTCTTTTAATAATGCCTCTTCGTCCTGACTTGATGTGTGCATAACAATCGTTCCCTTAGATGCAATTGCATTTGCTTTTCCAGGCGCATCCAGCGAAGAAATACGTGCAAATGGAGCAATATGATAAAGAATTCTTCCCACAAGCTGAATTGCATTTGCTTTTCCAAGAGCTATATCCAGACCCGAATGTCCTCCGCTTAATCCACATAATGTCAATGTATATGCAATATCTTCCGTTGAGCCCGTATATTTCAGCGGAAGAGAAAGATCGGTTCTGACTCCTCCTGCACAGCTTGTAAAGAAAACACCTTCTTCTTCTGCATCCAAATTAATCAGATAGCTTCCTTTGACATCTGTAAGTTCCAGATGCTTAACTCCCTCTAGGCCCACTTCTTCACTGGAAGTAATTAAAATCTCCAGGGCCGGAAGCGGCAGATCATTTCGATCCAGCAAATCCATTGCATAAGCAACTGCCAGTCCGTTATCAGCACCAAGAGAGGTTCCATCCGCTGATTTCAAATAACCATCTTCTTCCACAACATGGATACCATCTTCGTACTTATGAGTGCTATCTGCGCTCTTTTCATAGACAATGTCCATATGACCCTGCACAATAACCGTTGGTCCCTTATATCCAGGAATCGTTGACGGTTTCCGAATCAGCACATTATGATGGGCATCCCGTTCTGCCTGCAGGCCTCTGGCTTTTGCAAAATCGAGCAGATACTGGCTGATCGCTTCCTCGTCACCGGTTTGTCTCGGAATACGGCAGATATCTTTAAAATATTGAAGCAGCTTTTCATTTTTAGATTGTCTTTCCATAAATATAATCTCCCCGTACATACAATTTGATACGAAAATTTAGGATAAACGCTTTTGAGATAATAGGGCGCTGACAATTCTGACAGCGCCCTTTCCCAATTAGAGGTATTATTTAGGTATGTTTACTACCATTGTAATGATTAATATCCTTCAACGCCAAGTGCTTTACAGAATTTTCTTGCTTCCGGATCTACATAGATTCCGTTTTCTTCCAGCTTATAGCCATCCAGAAGAATCGTCGGTTTAGAAACAATACCATCTGTATGAGCAGCAGCATCCCAGCAAGCTCCCATTAAGCTGGCTCCCTGACTTCCGATACCCATCTCGATACATCCAAAGAGTCTCTCATCCTCAACAATACGTCCGGTAGGTTTGGTTACGCCCGGGTTAAAGCCGATGGAATAATGAGCCAGACGGAACATATTCGGGTCATTAAATTTATTCAGCCATTTTTCGAAGATAGCAGCATCTTTTCCGCCTTCTATTTTTGTTACAACACCTTTTTCCAGGGTCAGCTCTACATTGCTGTTAAGAAGACCTAATGTATCCGGTGGGAACAGAGCAGAATCAAAAATTAATTTACCATTGATAGTCTCCTCTACCGGACACCAGCTTACCTGACCGCCTAACATAACCGGATAGCCCTTCTTGGTTGCTCTCTGTCCAGAATGTTTAACGCCGCGTCCCTGATTGTAGCCAACTAAATTTGTTCCATTCTTATCCGTAACAATTACTTCATTTGAGCGATGAACTTTATCTGTCAGATACTCACCAAATTCAATCAGGACATCATAGTCAACACGGCCAACCGTATTTACCAGCATGATAACATCCATACCATTTAAGCAAGTAAATCTTGCACCATTCTCCATTGCTTTTCTAAAGCAAGGAGTATGCATAGAGCAATAGTATGCTAACTCAATCCATACATCTGCATGCACTACTGCATCTGCAACCGGGCGAATCGGTTCTTCATACGCTTTTCCGGAAGTCGGATAGTGAATAATAACCGGATTTGCACCAACTGAATATGCTGCACCTGCAACCGCCTCAACCACACGGAAATCTGCAGATGTATCAGCGGTGATAACTACATTTTCACCCTCTTTTACAAGCATGAAATCACGTACCAGTTTTAAAGCAGCACTTGTTACTTCAAATGATAAGTAAGTGTTTGACATTTCTACGCCAACCGGATATTCCATAATAAGTTCCTCCTATAATATATATTTTTATTTATTAAGTTTCTTTCCAAGGTTCATCGTGGAGCTGAAGAAGCTGTACAGGGCGGCACCGGTAATGAATCCGGCACCCAGAATATACAGTTTACTCTGTCCAAGATCACCATATTTCTTAACTACAATGTAACGAATCAAAAGACCAACGAGTACTGTAATACCAGCCATCGGAGAAGCAATCAGAAGACCGGTCGCAAATAAAACACCTAACTGACGGCCTGAACCGCCGATTGCCTGAAGAAGTGCTCCCGGGATAGCCCAGATAATCAGGTTCTTTGCTACTGCCATATTAGTTCCTGCATCAATAGTTGCCACATATACAGCATCAACCGGTGCGAGCATTCCTTTTTCAAAATATGCTTTGTAAGTAAAGAGAACAACCAGAATTGCAATTACAGCACTGACCATTTTTGCAATATACTGCTGTCTTCTTCCTTCCATCTCAAACGGAACATCTTCACCGTTGCCTCTGACAATATAACCAGATTTCAGGTCATATGCCATATCAGCAAAGGCCGGTCCGGTTGCGGAAGTAAAGCCAACCAGGATTGCCAGCTGTGCCGGCGGGAATCCAAACAGCATTCCAAGAATCAGGAAAATGAAAGCTGTTGCAAATGCCGGGAACCATCCGGAGTGCATGGCGGAGATACCAACAATCAGCTCGGAAATGATTGCAGAAAGGGCTGCAAAGATAATCCACCATACGAACATTCCAGCACTCATATCTGCCGAAAATCCACACATAATTGCCATAACAATGGATACCAGAATATATGCGCCAAAACCTTCTGCAAGGGAGAACTTCATGCTCTTTAAGCTTCTGGTAAATTCTTTCTTTTCTACCTTTCCAGTTGCAGCCTCAGCTGCTGCCGCTTCTTTTTCTTTCTTGCTCTTTTTCTGAAGAATCAGAATCATCTGGATAAGAGCAACGAATCCGGCACCAATCATGACACCATGAGGTACATAGTAATCGCCAAGTTTGATGTTGAAGAATTTCGGAGTGTATTCGGAAATCAGAAGGCCCACGCCAAATGCACCAAGAGCCCACATATTTCCAATCCAGCCTACGCCCAGGATATCGGTCGGAATACCAAAAATCTTTCCAACGATTCCGCCAACCATACCAATCATAAGGATAACGGAGTTCTTTCCCTTTTCAGCAACTGCCAGCATAGCCTCTGCTGCTGCAATACCGGGTGCCCATGCTTCTTTTGCCGGGAACATCTCTGTATCAAACACCTTATAAAGAATCGTTATCAAAAAATTGAATCTGTTACGGAAGATGCAACAAAAGTAAAAGTAGGACTGGAAG
>NZ_QUFH01000014.1:0-77913 GCF_003478415.1 Clostridium sp. AF27-5AA | reverse complement strand
GCTTGTGGTGGTCTTATTTTAGTGCCTAATTTTAACCATGTAAAATTTTATATTTTTTTCCCCATTAAGTCTTGACTTTTTATTTGCAGGCTAAAGTAACGAGAACGCGGTGTGCCGTTTTTCAAACATTTTTCGAAATAAAAAGACCCATAGCCTTTCACTATGAGTCTTTTTCATACATCCCTTTTCTCTACTGGATAAACATAGCATCCCCAAAACTAAAGAACCGATATCTCTGCCGGATCGCCTCTTCATACGCCGTGAGCACGTGTTCTCTGCCTGCCAGTGCGGATACCAGCATGACGAGTGTGGACTCCGGCAGGTGGAAGTTTGTGATCAGGCAGTCCAGAATCTTGAACTGGTAGCCCGGATAGATGAAAATGTCGGTCCAGCCGCTACACGCGCGGATCGTGCCGTCCTCAGCCGCTGCGGATTCAATCGTCCGACAGCTTGTCGTTCCGACACAGATGATGCGTCCACCATTTTTCTTCGTCTCATTGATCATGTTGGCGGCATCTTCCTCGATACGATAGAACTCCGAGTGCATATGATGATCCAGTACATTCGAAACCTTGACCGGCCGGAAGGTTCCCAGACCCACATGAAGTGTGACGTGCGCGATCTTGACGCCCATTTCCTGAATCTGTGCCAGCAGCTCTTTCGTGAAATGCAGACCTGCTGTCGGTGCAGCCGCCGATCCTTCGTGTTCCGCATAAACCGTCTGATAGCGGTTCTTGTCCTGCAGACGGTGTGTGATGTATGGCGGCAGCGGCATCTGGCCGAGCTGGTCGAGAATCTCCTCGAAAATACCCTCGTAGGAGAACTGAATCAGCCGGTTTCCTTCCTCTACCACATCAATAACGGTTCCCTTTAACAGACCGTCGCCAAAATTAATCACGGTTCCCGGCTTTGCCTTTTTGCCCGGCTTTACCAGCGTCTCCCAGATATCGTTCTCACGGCGTTTCAGAAGAAGAATCTCGATGTGTGCATCCGTTCCCTCCTTGCTTCCGATCAGACGCGCCGGGATAACCTTTGTGTCATTGATCACCAGGCAATCGCCCGGATGAAGATAATTGACAATATCCTTAAACACCTTATGCTGCATCTCACCCGTCTTTTTATCCAGCACTAAAAGCCGGGAAGAAGAACGATCTTCCAGCGGATCCTGTGCAATTAACTCCTGCGGTAAATCATAATAAAAATCTTTTACATCCATTCTTTGTGCCTCTTTGTCTTTCTATATCTGTACTTTCGCTTTATATAAATCAATCAGTTTTATATCTTATATGCTATCAGCTATTTCTCTATACTCCGGAATATCCGCTTTTCAGCTTTCCATACCTTAAAAACTTTATTTTTCCAGCCATACGAATTCAATAAAGCATTTTAAGGATTTGACGCAGCCGGTTCTGACTCCTCCTGCATATAAGATGCGCCCTGTTTCATAAATTCCACGCGCTCTTTCAACGCCTCATCCTGCTCCATCGCCGCATCCATTGCTTCATCCGTCTGCTTGCTGAGAAGGCGCACATCCTCATTGACCGACAGCTCTTCAAAATACTGCGTCAGCTCTTCGGACATTTTCCCGTCATCGATCTGCCAGTTTCCGTCCTCCGCCCGGATCGCATAGATCCGCACCAGACTCGGTGCCGGTGTCTCCACGCCCGTATACAAAATCTCATAATACACATACGCTGCCATCTCACCGTTCCTAAGCCCCGGCGTCGTATAACATTTCACATTCTGGTACCCGGAAATGTACTGCTTCTGTTCTTCAAATTCCTGACGGTAGTGTTCTTCCTCACTCGTATCCTGTGAGGTAAACAACTTCACAAACGTATCCATATCACAGTCGGAAACCGCCTGAAAATAAGTATTCATCAGCTCTGTGATCCCCGGCTCGCCATTCTCTGTCAAAATACATCCGCCAAAGTCCTGAATATATTCTTTCGTGTCCGGCTCAATCACCATTCCAGAGCCGCCTGTATCCACCATTTCTGCCGGTAAGCCATCCTTTTTCCCCAGAATGTTTGTTATTTTCCCGGAAAACATCGCCACCGCGCCAATCAGAATCAATACAATCACCGCCGCAAGCAGCATCACATAGCGGCGCAGTTCCCAGTCCGTTCCGTTCTTCCGGCTGCGTCCCGGTTTCTTTTTCGGTTCTCCCACCCGACCGCCTCCTGACTTATTCGATTGTTAATATTATAGCGGTGATTTGGTTACTCGGCAAGCGGTATTTCCGAAAAAAAACTTGCAATTTTCTAAATATTATAGTATCATACAAGTAATGCGTCTGTAGCTCAGTGGATAGAGCGCCGGTCTCCGGAGCCTGAGGCGTAGGTTCGATTCCTATCAGACGCATTCTTAAAAAGCGACAGCGGAGATATCTCAGCCGTCGCTTTTTGCATTATTCATGATAAAAGGAGGACCCTTCCCGTGGAACTCATACACGTTTCTGGAAATACAGACTGTCTGCTTGGCAAAACAGCCATCGGCGTCTACCGCATCGACGACACCCGCTGCATCCTGTTTGACAATGGTTACTCAAAGGAATATGACGAGCTGGTCGGCTCTCTGAAAGACGCCGGGCTGACCCCGGCGGGGCTGATCGTTTCCCACGCGCACATCGACCATCATGGAAACAGCAAACGCCTGCGCGAAGCCTTTCAGATTCCACTGGCTATGTCGCTTGGCGAAGCCGGGCTGATCGCCTCCCAGGCGGCGCTGGAACGGTATACCAATTATTTCGGGCGCTCCGAGGAGGAAAAGGTTTCCATCGACACCGAGCAGCGCTGCCCGGTTGACTGTATCATCCAGCCGGAGGATACTTCCGTGACACTCTGCGGCGTAACCTTCCCGGTTCACCATCTGCCGGGGCATTCCCTCGACCACATCGTCATCGGCACACCGGACGGCGTCTGCTTTGCCGGAGACGCGCTTTTAACCGAAAATGTCCTGCGTCACGTCAAGCTTCCATACTGCGACCACGTCGGTCTGGATCTGGAAAGCAAGGAAGCAATCACAAAACTGCCTTACCAGCACTGGATTTTATCGCACAAAGGTCCATTTGATGGCAATATCCGGGAACTGGCGGACAAAAATATGGATCTTGTCCGTCTGCGTCTCGCAGAGCTGGCAAAGCTTTTGCAGAGACCGATGACGCGTGATGAATTTTATCAGGAAAGCCGACGCCTGATCGGAATGCATATCGGTACCTACGACCAGCTCATCCGTCAGGAACGCCACCTGCGCCCATATCTGGAACAGCTGGTGATCGATGGGACGGCACGGCTGGAAGTAAAGAATGACACCATATATTTTTACTTAAATGAATAAACTCTTTCTGCATGAATTTTCACTCTCCTGTTGTTATCGTTTCCGAAAATACACACACGCCACCGCAAATCCCAAGATTCCCGCTCCCATCACGGCGAAGCGGGAATATGTTTTTAACAGCACCAGAATACGTTCCCACGATGCCCCCGCCACCGCGCCGGCTCCGATGAGCACCGTATTCCAGATAAGACTGCCCGCTGTTGTCAGAAGGAGAAACGGCAGCAGTTCCATCTTTGCCATCCCCGCCGGAATCGAGATCAGGCTTCGGATGATCGGAACGAACCGGCAAAAAAAGACGGCTGACCGTCCCGTTCTCTCCAGCCATCCGTCTGCATCTTTCACATCCTCCACTTCTACTCCCAGCCGTTTTCCCCATGCCCCGCCCAAAAATGCATAAAACTTCTGCACGGGAATGTGCCGCCCCAGCTCATACAGAATCAGCGCCCCCAGCACCGAGCCCGCCGTCGCTGCCAGAACTGCCCCGGCTATGTTCATCCGTGTATATGTTGTCATAAATCCACCAAAGGTTAAAATCACTTCCGACGGGATCGGCGGAAACAAATTCTCAATTAGAATCAGGGCAAACATTCCCGCATATCCGTATGAACTTAAAAGTTCCAGCACTATATCACGCATGATATATCGCACTCCACGTTATTTCCACATATTCTATGTATTTTATGCGGAACGGAAAAAATCCAGGCATCTAATTTTCATTTTTCATGCCCGGATTTTAATTAAACCTAAAGAATCATCACATCCCCCACGGCCCCCGTATCCGAGAACTCTGTCCACTCGCACACATTGACCGCGTGATCGGCGATTCGCTCCAGATACTTAGCAACCATCAAAAGATCGACTGCCACATCGGATTTATCCCCGTCTTTTTTCAGAAACTCAATCACTTCCCGTTTTACCCGCTCAAAGAAGGCATCGATCAGGTCATCCCTCTGTTCGAATGTCTCCGCCGTCTCGGTGTCACGCTCAATAAACGCGTGAATCGCATCCTTTACCATCGTTTTCACATTTGCCACCATGGCCGGAAGATGTTTGCTTACAAGACTAATATCTGCATCCTCCAAACGCAGGGACAGATCGGCAATGTCCGCCGCCTGATCGCCCATCCGCTCCAGATCGGTCACAACCTTCAGCGCCGTCGAGATATGGCGCAGATCACTGGCGACCGGCTGCTGCTTTAACATCAGCGTCAGGCAGTGTGTCTCGATCTTTCGCTCCATATTGTCCACATCCCGGTCTCCTTTGATAACCTTCTGTGCCAGCTCTTCATTATGCTCGGTAAGCGCTTGAAAACTACTGTCAATCGCATCCTGCACCATCTGGCTCATCGCGTTCAATTCCTGATTCAGCCCTTCTAACTCCTGTATAAATGCCTCTCTCGTCGCCATCCCGTATCTCCTCTCCATCTCCCCTGTTTTCTGCCCAGAAATTTTCCACTTCTGAACAGTAAACTGATTTTCTACTTATTTTTAAATCCTCAATCTTACGCCTATCATCCAAACCGTCCGGTAATATAGTCTTCCGTCTTCTTCTCCCGCGGATGCGAGAACAGATCCGTCGTCGGTGCATACTCGACTACCTCTCCCACCAGGAAAAATGCCGTGTAGTCCGCAATACGGGTCGCCTGCTGCATATTGTGGGTAACGATGACAACTGTATAATTCTTCTTAAGCTCGCCCATCAGATCCTCGATTTTCAGCGTGGAAATCGGGTCCAGTGCCGAGGTCGGCTCATCCATCAGGAGAATCTCCGGCTCAACCGCCAGCGCACGCGCGATGCAGAGACGCTGCTGCTGTCCGCCGGAAAGTCCCAGTGCAGAACGTTTCAGGCGATCCTTGACCTCATCCCACAGGGCCGCGCCGCGCAGACTCTTCTCCACAATCGCGTCCAGCTCTGCTTTTCCCTTAATGCCGTGAATCCGCGGTCCATACGCGATATTGTCATAAATACTCATCGGAAATGGGTTCGGCTGCTGAAATACCATGCCGACCTTCTTGCGAAGAAGCGTCGTATCAACCTTCGGATCATAGATATCCTCGCCGTCGATCCACACCTTTCCATTGATTGTTACATTCGGCACCAGATCGTTCATGCGGTTCAATGTTTTCAAATAGGTAGACTTACCGCAACCGGACGGTCCGATAAACGCTGTGATCTGATTTTCATATATATCCAGATTGATATTTTTTAATGCATGATTGTTTCCATAGTACAGATTCAAATCCGACGTAGAAATTTTTGTCTCCATATCATTTCCTCATTTTTTACTTTATTTTAATTTTGTCACATCAAACCGGTTGGTCAAAAATCTCGTCAGCAGGTTGATTCCCAGCACGATAATCAGAAGCACGACCGCGATTCCAAACGCCTGATCGTATTTTGCTTTCTGCATCGACAGGTAGAGCTGGATGGTCAGCGTGCCGCTCGACTCAAACAGTTTTCCAAACAGGTTTTTCGGAAGCTGGAAGCCGCTTCCGGCAGTAAACAGAAGCGCCGCCGACTCGCCCACGATACGGCCAATCGAAAGGATGACGCCGGTCAGAATACCCGGTGCCGCACTCGGCAGCAGGATCGTCCGGATCATATACCATTTCGTTGCACCGATTCCCAGTGCGCCGCTGCGGTAGCTGTCCGGAACGGTTTTGAGTGCTTCCTGTGTGTTCCGCGTAATCAGCGGAAGCACCATCAGGGTCAGCGTGAAGGATCCGGTCAGAACCGAATAGCCCAGCTTCAGCGTCATTCCGAAAAAGACCATACCGAACAAACCAAAAATAATCGACGGAATACCGGACAGGATCTCGGTTGTAAATTCAATCGTCCGCACCAGTTTTCCCGGCTTTGCGTATTCGTTCAGATAAATGGCGGAGCCGATTCCGATCGGCGCTGCAATGATAAGGGTAATTACAATGATATAAATCGTGTTGATGATATTTCCCAGAATACCAAAGGTGCCCTTGAGGGAGCTCTGCACCGTGGACAGAAGCTGCCAGGAAACCTGCGGCAGGCCGCGCACAAACACATACCCCATGATGCCAACTAACAGCGCGATCGCCACGCCAGCTGCCAGATAAATCAGCACTTTTAAGATATTGTCCCCGATGCGGGTGCGCTTCTGGCAAATACTTTTCATTCTATTATCGGTCATTTGCGCCGCCCTCCTTCACAAACATCCGGCTGAGCACCGTGTTGATAAACATGATAAATACGAACAGCACCAGACCGATGGTAAAGAGCACTTCCCGGTGAAGTCCCTCTGAATAAGACATTTCCGCCACGATCGCGGTTGTCAGGAAACGGACGGAGTTAAATGGAAGCGGCAGATTGACTGAACTTCCAGATACCAGGCTGATCGCCATTGCCTCCCCGATCGCACGTCCGCAGCCTAAAACCACCGCCGTGATGATGCCGGAGTGCGCCGCCGGAACGATTACTTTGAAAATCGTCTGGATATGCGTTGCACCGAGCGCCAGCGATGCGCTTTTTAAATGTTTCGGGACTGCCCTAAGCGACGCCTCGCTGATATTGATGACGGTCGGAAGAATCATGATTGCCAGAACCAGAACCGCCGATATCAGGTTCGCACCGCCGGTAAACTGATGCGTCGTGGAACCGGCAAAGATTTTCATTTCCAGCTTATACATCAGGGGATTTAAAATCAAAATTCCTAAGAGTCCGTAGATAACCGACGGAATACCTGCCAGAAGCTCAACTGCCGGGCGGACCACTGCCGCTACCTTCGGCGGCGCAACCTCTGCCAGAAAGATGGCGGTAAACAGCCCGATCGGAACACCGATCAGGATCGCCAGAAAGGTTCCGACGATGGAAGTTAAAATTACGTAGAGAATTCCGAAAGACGCCGGATTTCCAGTCGGCTTCCAGACGGTTCCAAATAAGATTTCCGGAACACCCACCTTAAAAAGTGCCGGGGTACCGCTGATAATCATGTATAAGGTAATTGAAAAAACTGCCACCACCGCCAGCAGGCCGCAGGCAGTAAAAATAATTTCCGCTGCCCTCTCTACCGCTGATTTCGTGGCATGGCTTCCAAAAATGGTAAATTTCTTTTCGTGCATATGTCTCTCCTGTCTCGGATTGAACAGCGAGCCGCTTTCGGCCAAAGCAGAGTTTCCTTTCTGCGGCTTGACTGCAAGCGACTCGATATTATTTGAATCTATTCAATATTATATGTATTCGTGAATTACTGATTTTTCTATCCTTACCTGTTTTCACCGGTAATTTTATCCACATTCACAAATTCCGATGCAGTTTCTTACTTCGTAGTAATCAGGCCTACAGATTTAATCAGGTCATCGCCTTCTGCAGAGTATACATAATCAAACAGCGCCTGTACCAGCTCGTTCTGCTCAGAAATTTCTCCCTTGGTTGCCATAACGAATGGACGGCTTAAGAAATAGCTGCCTGCCTTGATGTTCTCCTCCGTCGGCTCTACATCATCCAGTTTAACTGCCTTAACGGTATCATCGACTACATCCAGAGAAACGTATCCGATGGAACCCGGTGTAGATGCTACTTTTGCCATAACTGCACCGGTGGAATCCAGCTCGTTTGCATATTTGCAGGCATCTTCCAGACCCAGAAGCTCCTCAAATGCGCCTCTTGTACCGGAACCTGCTTCCCGTCCGACTACGACAATCGGCATATCGCTGCCGCCTACATCCTTCCAGTTTGTGATGCTTCCGTCGTAAATGCCGGTCAGGTCATCCTTGCTCAGACCATCTACAGCGTTGGACGGGTCAACGACAACGGCGATACCATCGATAGCTACGATATTTTCAACAGCACCTTTTGCTTTCTCATCATCCTTTAATGCTCTGGAAGAATCACCGACATCACACTGACCTGCCAGCACGGACTCGATACCTGCGGAAGAGCCGGTAAATTCAGCCTGTACGGTCACGTTCGGATATTTCTCCATGAACGTTTCTGCCAGTGCATTTGCAAATTTTTCCATCGAAGTGGAACCTGCCAGGGTGATAGAACCACTTAAATCTTTTGTATCTGCGCTGTTCTCGGTTGTATCTGCTGCTGCACCACTTTCAGCTGCGCTGCTGTCTGCGCTTGTGTCTGCTGCACTTGTATTTGTATTGCTGGAACCACATCCTACCATTCCAGTTGCCAGAACGGCTGCTCCTAATACTGCGATTGTTTTCTGAATATTTTTCTTCATAATAAAATTCCTCTTTCCTCTCTCTTTTTTCTCTCAGAGTTTTTTATCCTTGATTTCTTACAGTACGCAGTATAAAAGATTCCTGGATTTACAGAAATCATATTTTGGTATCGTTTATGTAAAATTTGGGTAATTTTTGTGGGAGTGAATGTAAGATATGGTTTCGGATTTGCTCTGCTTCTCTCCATGATCGGAACCGCCGCCGGACATCTCTCCGGGCTTCGCTTGAAAGCCCGGCAGAGATCGCCGGCGGCGTGATTCTGATTTGTATGGGGTGAAGATTCTGGCGGAACATCTCCACTTATTTTAAAACAACCTTCTTAAAGTTCTTCTTACCTCTCTTGACAACCATTCCTTCGCCAGCGAGCTGATCCTTCGTGAAGACTGCCTTGATATCTTTTACCTGGTTTCCGTCTACAGATACGCCGCCCTGCTCGACATTTCTTCTTGCCTCGGAACGGGACGGAGCCAGACCGGATTTCTGCAGGATGGAGAGAATATCGATCTCATCACCGTTGAAATCATCCTCAGTCAGTTCGTAGGTCGGCATATTGGCTGCATTTCCGCTGGAGAACAGTGCTTTCGCTGCTGCCTGTGCCTTCTCAGCCTCTTCCTCGCCGTGTACCAGCTTGGTCAGCTCGTAAGCCAGGATCTCTTTTGCAGTATTTAACTGGCTGCCTTCCCATTTGTCCATCTCATCGATCTGCTCAAGCGGCAGGAAGGTCAGCATACGCAGGCACTTTAATACATCGGCATCGGCTACGTTTCTCCAGTACTGGTAGAACTCGAACGGGGATGTCTTGTTCGGATCCAGCCATACAGCGCCGGACTGGGTCTTACCCATCTTCTTGCCCTCGGAGTTTAACAGCAGGGTGATGGTCATTGCGTGTGCGTCCTTGCCAAGCTTTCTGCGGATCAGCTCGGTACCGCCTAACATATTGCTCCACTGATCATCGCCGCCGAACTGCATGTTGCAGCCGTATTTCTGGTATAACATATAGAAGTCGTAGCTCTGCATAATCATGTAGTTGAACTCTAAGAAGCTTAAGCCTCTCTCCATTCTCTGCTTGTAGCACTCAGCGGTCAGCATACGGTTGACGCTGAAATGCGGACCAACCTCGCGCAGTAAGTTTACATAATTCAGATTCATCAGCCACTCTGCGTTGTTGACTAAGAGCGCCTTGTCATCAGAGAAATCGATGAAACGGCTCATCTGCTTTTTGAAGCAGTCGCAGTTATGCTGGATCGTCTCCGGTGTCAGCATCTGGCGCATATCCGTACGTCCGGACGGATCGCCGATCATGCCGGTGCCGCCGCCAAGTAATGCGATCGGCTTGTTGCCTGCCATCTGCAGACGTTTCATCAGGCACAGTGCCATGAAATGTCCTACATGAAGGCTGTCTGCGGTCGGGTCAAAACCGATGTAGAAAACGGCTTTTCCTTCGTTGACCAGTTTTTTGATCTCTTCTTCGTTTGTAACCTGGGCGATCAGACCTCTGGCTACTAATTCTTCGTAAATCTGCATTTTCCTGTTTACTCCTTTTTATAAAAAATAATTTTGCTTACTCGTTTTGCTTCTCCACGGGATTCCTTTTTTCAAAAATACATCCGATTCATCCTTTATTTTCTCTCCGAAAATCATTCTCAAAACAGAACAATAAAGGTACTTTGGAACGTCTGTGATTTCACAAGACACATTTTTCTATAAAATAAAAAAGCCCCGTCCTCCAAAAAGGACGGGGCAAAATTCCCGTGTTACCACCTTTGTTCGCAGACAGCTCGCGCCCATCTGCCTCTGCCGGTACCCTCTGATACCGTGACCGGATAACGTGTGTCTCTCACGTCGCAGCCTACCAAATCAACCGCCGCACATTTTCCACGCAGCCTTTTCATCGGATCCGATTTTAGATTCTTCGGTGCGAAGCTCCGGGATGTATTCGAATATCCGGTTCACGCGCGCCTCTCATCATCCGGCTGCTTTCTGTGCGCTCTCCTGCGGATCTCTACTTGTTCCCTTCATTGCCTTTGTAAGGTTATTGAGTATATTCTGTATTATAAGCGAAATTTATTATTTGTCAAGGCAATTTCTCAACTTCAAACTTCACGCTATAAAATTTTTACATTACTTTAAATTCAAAGCGTAAAAAGTAGTGTACATATTTATTAAATATAATTATCATATTATTACTTTAGTCACACAGTTCCCAATCTCCCAGCCACGTATCCTTAGAATAATTATATAATCTTCTATATAATTTCCCGTTTTCAACTTTATAAACATATTTTATAACATCTGCTCTAGCTATTGAACTCGATTTTTCAACAGCCACCTCTTTCTCTTGTGCAAACGCAGTCCCTGAAAAAATACATGTCATAGCAATTATTACTGCTAAAATTCTGATCGTTTTTTTCATTTTTATTTCCTCCTAATATTAATATTCTTTAATTCATTTGGTATTTCATCCAATGTTCCTATATATGTACCATTCATATATAATTCATACCCGTTTTCTGTCTTTACAAAAAAGTTATTTTTTTTGACTATATCATCTTCTTCAAAATACGGTGCATGCAACTTCAAATCAGCTACTGGTTCTATTACTATTGTACCAGACAATATAATAGCAATTAAGAAAAAGAACAACTTAATATTGACCTGTTTTTTTGTTCTTCATTCAATATAGAAGAAATTCTAATTTTCAAAAAACTTCCATTAAAAAAAGATAGTGTTCCTCTCCTTTTTAACGCTTTTGTCCTAGACATTTTTAACAATATTTCAACATAATGAATTTTTTCTATTTCAGATAACTCATTACAAACAATTAAATCATTTCTTATTTCTAATATGTTAGAAAAATAATACCGAACTATGTATACTAACGGATTCCACCAGTATAAAAGACATAATATTTCAAAAAAACACTTTAAAAATAAATCTCTTTTAATGTAATGTCCCACTTCATGCAAGAGTACTATTTTTTTTGTTTCTTCATCTATATTCGGTATTATTATATACGGATTTTTTATACCAACAATAAATGGATCTTCTATACTATCAACTTTCAATATTGGTATTTTTTTCACTTTTTTATACTTTTTAACACGAATATACTCTATCGGTCTTATTTCTTTTATTAATTTTATAAATGATATATATGATAAACTTTTTTGCACTAAGATAAGAAAACTTCCAAGTAAACTAATCAAAAAAAGTACAGAAAAATGACTTAAAAATCCTATTTTCCCCCGCATAAAGCGACAAAGTTCTGGATATAATATTTTTATTCCTATCGTATGACTTATTCCGCAAATATCTATTGGAAAAAATAATCTTACTCCTGTTAGTACAGTGCAAAAAATAAGTAATTTTACTTCATACAAGCTATAATTTTCTTGCTTTTTCCATATATAAACCGACAAAAAACCCAATAGCAAAATTGAACTACATATTGCCGATAAAATTGATGTATATGTTATTTTCATAAAATCTCTTTTTTTCTTTTTTGAACTATACGTTCTAATTCGTCAATAACCGACTCTTCATCTACTGCTCCATTCAACAAAGCTGCTGTTATTGTATTTACAAAGGACATAGGATTTCTAGAATTTTTCATACATTTTTCTATTTTTTCTTCTATTTCTTCATCCTGAGTCTTTTTCGCTTTATATCGCCTAGCAAAAACTTTTCCAGTCTGAACTGTATCAATAACCTGAACATAACCCTTATCAAGCAATTTTCTTAACACAGTATGGACTGTTGGCGTTGTCAATTCTTTTTCAGATTCTACAATTTCTGTCACCGTCATGGGTTTTTCATACTTCCACAAAACCTGCATAACATTCATTTCTCGTTCACTTAAATAATTATTCTTCATAAAATTCCCAATCTCATAATTTATAGAAACAAAGGGAGCAACTGACGCCCCCTTTGTTTTTCACTCAAGTTCCAATACTACTAACTAATATTATCATTTCCAAGATCCACATTCCATAAATCACTCTATCTTTTTTCATTAGCTCATACCATTCAGGCGTATCTAATAATCTTGGTTTTTTAATTATATAATAATAACAAAAAATCAAAATACAAAGAAAAATTCTAACAGTTCCCACCTGATCATACCAATTTCTAATTCCCATTATGGAAGCAATTCGCTCCCCACAAAGACACAGTTCCATTAATAAAGCGGCAAACGTTGCTTCTCTTCCTTGACGGAATTCATTTGATACTCTATTCTCTTTCATTGCATCTCCCTTTTTTATTACCAATACTCATACTTGGTATAACCTGGCGTCCACCCTAATACTCCATCATTATTATAGCCATATGTATAAGATATTGTAACTTTTGCATAGTTTATGCCACCCTTTTGTGCAGCTGCTAAAACTGTTTTAGCAACAAGTGCTGCCACTGCTACCCCTGCTCCTGCTCCGCCTACCTGTCTTGCGATAAAATTAGTTATTGTCGCTAAATCTTTCATTTCTTGCAAATCAATTGTATACACAATATTTACAACGGTTCCTATAGCAGCTGTTGCTGGTAATCTTCCAGTTATACTAGATGCCCTCGAAGCACCTGTAGATCCTCCACTACCACTTTTGCTTACTTCCAATAATTCTTTAACTTCCGATCTTGAAAAACCAAAATCTTCCATTAACATATCTTCCACAACAGTTTCATCCGTTACCGAAGCATATTTATCATAAATATCTCTCAATTCATGTTAATCAATCACAACCTTTGTTGCCACTTTATCTATTGAATATGGCGGCGCTTCCGCAAATGTTGGGATTACCAATGAAGTTGACATAACTATCGACAATAAAATACTCATAATTTTTTTCATAAAACCACCTCTTAACGTTATTCACATTATTAATGAGCATCCCACATTTTTGCTGCATTGGAATCCCTCCCTTCTTTAAATTTAGTAAACAAGCTTTAATTTGATTATATATTATCATCTTTGATTATATATGTCAATATTAAAAATATATTTTCATTTCAAATATACTTTCAATCTTTTCTACACAATTAAAAACTACTCTTTCGCCAGCGCCGCGAGCCCGGAAAGAATCTCCCGCGCCTTCACAAGCATCATCTCGCAGTCCGTATGTTTCTGCCGCACATCGCGGTAATAGAACGACGGCACATCACCCGTCCTGAAGGTCAGCGTGCCCTTATATTTCTCCATCAGCGCCGGAATGCCGGAGACGTCCAGATCGGCTTTCTGGTACATCTGAATCGTGATATCCTGCTTCTTTACATCGACCTCCACGACACCCGCCTGATGAGCAAGCGCTTTTAGATCGGCGATCTTTAACAGGTTCTCCACCGAACGTGGAATCTCGCCAAAGCGGTCGATCAGCTCATCCTGCATATCCATATACTCTTCCTGGTTCTCAATACCGGAAATCCGCTTGTAAACGTCGAGTTTCTGATATTCATTGCGGATGTAGGACGGCGGAATATACGCGTCGATGTCGCAGTCCACCACCGTCTCGAAGTCCTCGGCTTCGTTCTCACCGCGAAGTGCCAGCACCGCCTCGTTTAAGAGCTTGCAGTACAGGTCATAACCGACCGCCTGCATGTGACCGTGCTGTTCCGCGCCCAGAAGATTTCCGGCGCCGCGCAGCTCCAGATCGCGCATCGCAATCTTGATACCGCTTCCCAACTCCGTAAATTCACGGATCGCCTGCAGACGTTTTTCCGCCTCCTCACGCAGCAGCTTGTCGCGCCGGTACATGAGAAACGCATACGAAGTCCGCCCGGAACGTCCGACGCGACCGCGGATCTGGTAGAGCTGCGACAGCCCCAGCCGGTCGGCGTCGTGGATGATGATCGTGTTCGCATTCGGAATGTCCAGTCCCGTCTCAATGATGGTCGTGGACACCAGAACGTCGATATTGCCCTCGACGAAATCCAGCATAATTTTTTCCAGTTCATGTTCGTGCATCTGCCCGTGGGCGAACACGACGTTTGCCTCCGGCACCAGAGCCGCCACATGGTTTGCCACCTCGTCGATGTTGTTGACACGGTTGTAGACATAATATACCTGTCCGCCCCGCGCCAGCTCCCTGTGAATCGCCTCGCGCACCATCTCGTCGTTGTACTCCATGACGTAGGTCTGAATCGGCAGGCGGTCCACCGGCGGTTCCTCCAGGACGCTCATATCCCGGATGCCAATGAGACTCATATGCAGGGTACGCGGAATCGGCGTCGCCGTCAGCGTCAGAACGTCTACATTTTCCTTTAGTTTCTTGATCTTTTCCTTATGTGCCACACCGAAGCGCTGTTCCTCATCGATGATCAGAAGCCCCAGATTTTTAAAGACAACATCCTTAGAAAGGACGCGGTGCGTTCCGATCACGACATCCACCTGCCCTTTTTTCAGATCTTCCAGCGTTTTTTTCTGCTCGCCCGCCGTGCGGAAACGCGACAGCATATCGACCCGGACCGGGAAATCCTTCATTCGCTGCACAAAGGTATTGTAATGCTGCTGCGCCAGAATCGTGGTCGGCACCAGATACACGACCTGTTTGCCCTCCTGAATCGCCTTAAACGCCGCCCGGAGCGCGATCTCTGTCTTGCCATATCCAACGTCGCCGCAGATCAAGCGGTCCATGATGCGGCGGCTTTCCATATCTTTTTTTGTCGCCTCGATCGCCTCCAGCTGATCCTCCGTCTCCTCAAACGGGAACATTTCCTCAAACTCCCTCTGCCAGACCGTATCCGGTCCATACTGGTAGCCCTCGCTCCGCTGGCGAGCCGCATAAAGCTCGACGAGATCCTTTGCAATATCACGGACCGCACCGCGCACCTTGCTCTTCGTCTTATTCCATTCCATTCCGCCCAGTTTATTGAGCTTCGGCGTCCTGGCATCCGAACCGGCATATTTCTGGATTCCCTCCAGGCGTGTCGCCGGAAGGTAGAGATTACCGCCGTCGCGGTACTCAATCTTGATGTAATCCTTGACGACCTTGTCCTGCTCGATCTTCTCAATGCCCCGGTAAATGCCGAGTCCGTGGCTCTCATGCACCACATAATCGCCGATCGAAAGCTCGGAAAAGCTCTGGATTTTCTTACCCTGGTAGGAGGTCTTTTTCTTCTTTTTCCGCCCCCGTCCGCCGCCGAACATGTCTCCCTCTGTGATCACGACAAACTTAATCAGCGGATATTCAAATCCCCGATGCAGCTTTCCGTAAGTCACCAGGATTTCACCCGGTTTCACGGTGTTTTCGCCCTCATCCGGGCAGAAGGCGCTTAAATCATACTCCCGCAGATCGCCCGCCAGACGGCTCGCGCGCGTCCGCGAACCAGCCAGCAATACCACCCGGTATTTTTCCTTCTTCCAGCGCGCCAGATCGCTGATTAAAAGCTCAAATCCATTCTGGTAGGAATTGACATTTTTAACGCTCAGACTGTATTTTTTCTTAACCGTCATGCCGGAGAGCTTCTGATCCAGCCCCAGCAGTAAAAGAGTGCGCGGACGCATTGCCATCGCCAGCGTCTCCTTCGCCGAATAGAGGAAGGAAGTCTGCCCCGGAAGCAGATAGCCGCCCTCGAGACGGTGCGACATGCTCTCTCGGAACTCCGTCTCGGTCGTCTCTGCTTTTTCCTTCAAGCGCAGCGGCTCATCCAGGAAAATCGTCAGCTCATCGACTGGAAAATAGTTTAAAAATGATACCGTTTCCTTGCAGAAATACCGGATATAGCTTCCCAGCCCATGCACCCGGAAGCCCTCGCGAAGCCCCTCTAAGACCTCCGAGACAGCCGAATCCATCCGGTACGCCTCTTCCGTCTTCATGGCATCCCGGAGCTTTTTCACGTATTTCCTGCGGTCTTTCTCGATCGCCTCGGTTCCATCCTGAATCTGCTCCGGCGTCAGCGCCATCTCCGTCGCCGGATAGATCACCGCCTCGTCTACCTGCTCGATCGATCGCTGGCTCTCTGGGTCGAAGGTACGGATCGAATCGACCTCGTCGCCCCACAGCTCGATCCGGTACGGCACCTCCTCCGTCAGCGGGAAAATGTCAATGATACCGCCGCGCACCGAAAACTGCCCTGATCCCTCAACCTGCGCGACCTTCTCATATCCCATTTCTGCCAGGGCGTGCGTCAGCTTCCCGACCTCGACCACATCTTCTGCCCCGATCGTGAGACTCCGCTCTTTCATCCACGCAAGCGGCAGCAGATGTTCCATCAGCCCGTCGATCGTCGTGACCACCACGCCGCCGGAACTCTCCAGGACCCGCCGCATGACCTGAATCCGCTGTTTCGTCAGCAGGTTTCCGTGGATATCCGACGTATAAAACAGCAGATCCCTCGCCGGGTACAGCGAAATATCCGTATCAAAGCACCGGTAATCCTCACAGATCTCCCGCGCCCTCGAATCATCGTAGGTGACAATCAGCTTCCAGGGCGTCAGATCCGAAAGCTCGGACAGCAGATGCACCTTCTGCGAATCCAGGCATCCCGTGACAAGAAGCGGTCCCTGTCCGCGCTGTAAATCCGTCTTGAGATCCTGAAACTCGATCATCTCCTCTAACGGATTTGCAAATAAATCGCTCATTGTGTCTTGACTTCCTCCTTCCTCTCCGCCTTCTGCTTCTCTAGCTTCTCCTTCTCCCCGCGCGCCGCGCCGTTAAAATGGTTCATCGCCGCCTCAACGCCCTCTGTCATCATATCCACGACTGCCGCCGCACCGTCCTTAAACGCCGTCGTCATCGTTTCGGCTTCCTCTTTCGGAAAATGTCCCAGCACATAATCTGCCAGATCCATGCGCGCCGGCTTCTCGCCCACACCGATCCGCACGCGTGGAAATTCCTGCGTTCCCAGATGGGCGATGATATTTTTGATTCCATTGTGGCCGCCCGCGCTGCCTTTTTTGCGGATCCGGATGCCGCCCGGAACCAGGCTGATATCGTCATAAATCACGATAAACTCCGATGGATCTACCTTATAATAATCCATTACCTGACGGATGCACTCGCCGCTCAGGTTCATATACGTCTGCGGCTTTACCAGAATGACCTTATTTCCCTCGATCACGCCTTTTCCGATCAGTCCCTTAAATGCTTTCTCCCGGACATCAATGTTATACTTGTCCGCCAGCGCATCCAGCGTCATAAATCCCACATTGTGGCGGGTTCCCTCATATTCTCTTCCCGGATTTCCAAGTCCTGCAATTACATACATAATTCTATTTCTCCCTCTTTTTCTATAGTATCAAAAATACCAGATTCTTCACTCATCGTCTTTCTCAAAAAGCCAAAACAGACACGACTTTAAGCGTTAAATCCTGAAACTGCCACTTTTTCAAGCTGTTTCAGGATCTAACGCACTTATTTTTTCTCGATACTTTTAAAGTTACTGTTCACGGGTAAGCACTTTTGGAATCGAAAGTGCCGTAAGTTTTGGGGTCGTGTAAATAAGAAGTTACTTTCCTTTCACAACCTCAACCGCCTTCTGCAGCTGATTATCCTTCTCCTCTGGAATCACGACTTCCTGCGCCGCCTCTTCATCCAGCTCCACCTCGAGATCCGGCTCGATGCCTTTTCCATGGATATCATTTCCATTCGGCGTATAATAATGGTCGGTCGTCAGCTTAATCGCGCTTCCATCCGAAAGCGGCATCAGCGTCTGCACGATACCTTTACCGAAAGTCTTCGTTCCGACGATCGTCGCCACGCCGTAATCCTTCATCGCACCGGTAAATACCTCCGACGCGCTGGCGGAATTGCCATTTACCAGCACAACCATCGGGATCTCCAGGCTGTGTCCATCCTCAGCGTCGTATGTCTCCTCCGTGCCCTTCTTATTTGCCACGGTCAGGATCCGTCCGCCATCCTTCAGGATATAATCCGCCATTGAGACAACCGTCGTCACCTCGCCGCCCGGGTTGTTCCGCAGATCGATGATCAGGCGCTTCATGCCCTCGCCCTGCAATTCCTCGATCTTGGATTTAAACTGATCGGCAGTCACACGGTCAAACTCCGCAACGGAAATATATCCGATCTCTTCATCCAGCATCTTGCCTGACACCGTCTGCACATCGATCGGTCGGCGGATCAGGGTGATATCCTTGTACTCGCCGCTATTTTCACGATAAACCGTGATCGTCAGCTGGCTGCCTTCCTCGCCCTTGACGTAATTATTGACCAAAAGCGACAGATCCATGCCAATCACCTCGGTGCCATCTACCTTATAAAGCGCATCACCCGGAAGGATGCCTGCTTCCTCGGCCGGGCTGCCCTCAAAGACGCGCACGATCGTGCTGACGCCGGTCTGGACATTCTGGGATACCAGAGCGCCGATGCCGCAGTAAGAACCATTTGTCTCATCCAGGAAGCTTGTCAGCTCGTCCGGCGTATAGTAAACCGCATACGGATCATTTAAACCACTCAAAAAGCCCTGATAAATGCCGGCTTCCTCCTCGGATGTATCAATCTTTTCCTCAAACAGGTACTTTTTATCGATAATATCCTGTATCTGCTCCAGCTTTTTCGTGACATTCTCAAAATTGACCGGCTCCTGTGCCTGCGACGGTGTTCCCTCGGTCTGCACCTGTACCTGTGTCTGGTTATCGATCACACGGCGTCCAAACATATAAATACCCGCCGAAGCACCGACCGTGATCAGACACACCAGTGCTGTCACCAGCACACCGACCATCACACCGCGCCAGAATTTATTTTTACTGTCCATCTCTTATGCCTCCTGATTCCTGTCTATTCCTTCCGGATTTGTAACTGTTCAGTACCTTCACAGTCACGCGCAAAAATCCATCAAAAATTGCCTACGGCAATGGGATTTTTGCCTGCTGGTCCATGTTTTCGTACGGTCAGCGCAGTAAATGCGCAGACCTACTGAACAGTTACCCGGATTTTATCTTTTTCAGCCATCACATTTTCTTACGGCATTTTCGGTTCCAAAAGTGCCTGCCCGTGAACAGTAACTACGGACTTACATAGTTCGAAGGATTTACATAACTTCCATTCTTGCGGACTGCAAAATGCAGATGGGAACCTGTCGAATATCCGGTCGAACCTACCTTCGCGATCGTCTGTCCGGCTTTTACCGTATCTCCCGCCGATACCAGAAGCTGGGAACAGTGCATATACACGGTTGAAAGCCCATTTCCATGGTTGAGCACAACATAATTTCCAGCCGAATAGCTGTAAGTTGCAATCGAAACCGTTCCTCCGGCGGCTGCCACGATGCTGCTGCCGGTCGAAGCGCTGATATCAATGCCCTTATGGTTCGAGGACGCGCCCGCCGTCGGTGATTTACGGTTTCCGTATCCAGATGTAATGCGTCCGCTTGCAGGGCACGGCCAGCGCAGCGAAGAACCTCCCGTCGAAGTGGTAGTCGTACTGCCAGTATTCCCTTTCCCGGTCGAATTATTCGTCTTTCCCGCTGCTGCGGCTTTTCTGGCTGCTTCCTCCGCCGCTTTTTTCGCCGCCTCTTCCGCTTCCTTCTTCTTAATCTCCGCCTCCATCTGCGCGATCTTGGCTTCCTGCGCCTTGATATCGTCCTCATACGCTTTCGCCTGCGCTGATTTCTCGCCGATCTGCGCGTTGACGTTCTGAAGCTCTTTATTTTTCTCATTCAGGAGAAGCTGGACCGAATCCTGCTTTGCCTCCGTCTGCGTCTTCATGTCCTGCAGCTCCGCTTTCTCCGTCTCCAGCTTTTTTTTGCTGTCCGCGATGGACTCCTTCGTTGCCACATACTGGTCGAGCATCTTCCGGTCATATTCCGAAATCTTTGAAACATACTCTGCCCGGTTTAAAAGCTCCGAGAGCGAACGGGCTTCCAGAAGCAGATTTAAGTAGCTGCTGTCGCCCTTCTCATACATATATTTGATACGCATTTTCATCGAAGCATACTGCTTTTCTTCGGTTTTCTGCGCTTCCTCCAGCTTTACCGCCGTCTCATCGATGCTTTTCTGCTTGCTGGAAATATTATTTTCCAGCTTCGTGACCTGCGACTGCAGATCATTCATCTTTGTGTCCAGCTCCTTGACATAGCTCTCGGTGTTACTTTTCAGCCCCTGAAGGCTTTTGATCGCCTCCTCGGTTTTCTTTTTCTCCTGTTCCAGGGTGCTTTTCTTATCCTTGGCACTGCTTACATCCTTTTTCGTCGCTGCCGCCACCGGAGTCAGCACGGTAGAAGACGCCAGCGCCGCCGTCACAAGAAACAGAGCCGCACGCATTTTCAATCCCTGTTTTTTCATGTTCTCATCCTTTTTACCGCAAATTCCCGCTGCCGCCGCATTCTCCCACAGCAGCCGCCAATGTTTCTTACACCTTTAAATGTCTGCGGATCGTAAAGAAACTTCCGACAAAACCGATTCCCACGCCCAGCGCCATCGCCACGGCTACCATGCTCGGGAAAATGGTCTGAATCGGGATAAATTCAATCAGGTTCGACAAGATATCAAACCGTTCCATCATATATACAACCGCCTGGCGGTACAGAAAATACGTGATCGCCAGCGGAATCAGCGCGCCAACCAGACCGATCATCACACCCTGTACAACGAACGGCGCACGGATCATGAAATTCGTCGCACCGATCAGGCGCATGATCCGGTTTTCCTCCCGTCTAAATGCAGCTGCCGTCGTGATCGTATTGCTGATAAGGAAGATAGCAACTGCCAGCAGAATAGCGATGATCACCGCCGACAAAAGTCCCAGCATCTTGTTGAAGCTCGAAAGCCCGGACGCCGTATCGCTCGAATAATTGATCTTCCGGATCCCCTGCACCGTGCCAAGCCATGCAACCATGTCATCCTGCATGTCAATGTCTTTCAAATAGATCTCATAGGACGCCGAACCGGCTAACGGGTTGTCATCCGCAAATCCCTCTGCCAGATCCTCGACTCCCTTAAAATATTCTTTCTTAAAGCTCTCCCATGCCTCCTCGGCAGAAACATACTTTGCTTCCTTGACCTCATCGCGGGCGCGTATCTCATCCCCGATTTTCTGTATATCATCCTCACTTATATCTTCATTGAAGAAAATCGTGATTCCTACTGTAGATTCTGCATTCCGCACCATATACTGTACATTGGCAATCAAGCCAAAAAACATACAGAACAGGAAAATACATGCCGAAATAATCGCCACCGACGCCAGTGAAAACCAGATATTCCGGATGATATTACGCATGCCCTCCTTGGTGCAGTAAATCAATGTACTAATTTTCATGCCAGATACCGCCTTTTTGATCTCCCGTCAGCACGCCGCGCGTCAGCGTGATCACACGTTTTCCCATCTCTGCTACGATCTCCCGGCTGTGTGTTACCACAAGCACCGTCGTCCCGCGCCGGTTTATCTCCTCCAGAAGCTCCATGATCTCCATGGAATTATGTACATCCAGGTTTCCCGTCGGCTCGTCCGCCAGAAGTATCTCCGGCGAGTTGATCAGCGCACGGGCAATCGCAACACGCTGCTGCTCACCGCCCGAGAGCTGGTTCGGGTATGCTTTATATTTTGAAGAAAGCCCTACCAGCCGGAGCATTTCCGGCACATTTTTCTTGATCTCACGGGACGACACGCCGATGACCCGCTGTGCAAACGCGACATTTTCATATACTGTTTTATCCTTCATCAGACGGAAATCCTGAAACACCATTCCCAGCCGTCTGCGGTACTTCGGAATGTAGCGTCTCGGCATCTTTTCCAGATCCATATCGTTGACGATAATCTGGCCGGAAGTCGGCTCCAGCTCCTTCAAAAGAAGCTTTAAAAGCGTCGATTTGCCGGAACCGCTTCGTCCCATGATGAAAACAAACTCGCCGTCCTGAATCTGAATATTGATTCCCTTTAAGGCTTTATTCCCCGTCTTGTACGTCTTGGTGAGATTTTTAACCTCTATCATGCGTAAATCCTCTTTTTCAATTCTCCAAATGAAATTGCTGCGGCAAAGGCAATCTTCCTCCCCGCCACAGCAATTTGGCTTAATAATCCAGGTTTTCCATGTATTTCATATATTTTACAACCATCAGGGCAATCTTAAATGTGATCGCATCCTCAAATACCCGCAGATCCAATCCCGTGCTCTTCTGGAGCTTATCCAGACGGTATACCAGTGTGTTGCGGTGGATGTAAAGCTGTCGGGAAGTCTCTGATACGTTCAGGCTGTTCTCGAAGAACTTGTTGATTGTCGTAAGAGTCTCCTCATCAAACTCATCCGGCGATTTGCCATCAAAAATTTCCTTGATAAACATCCGGCACAACGGCAGCGGCAGCTGATAGATCAGACGTCCGATTCCCAGCTTGCTGTATGCGACCACATTTTTGCTGCTGTAGAAAATCTTTCCTACATCCAGCGCCATCTTCGCCTCTTTATAAGAACGCGATACGTCCTTGATCTCGTTGACAATCGTACCGAATGCCACGCTGACACGCGTCAGGGACTCGGTATTGAGCATATCTACGATCGATGTGGCTGTCTTTTCCAGATCGTCGTAAGTCTCGCCCGGCTTCACTTCCTTGACCAGAATAATGTTCTTCTCATCCACTGCTGTGATGAAATCCTTCGTCTTGGTCGAGAACAGGCTGCGGACGGTCTCAAGCGCATTCACATCCTTCTCATGCTGCGTCTCGATGATAAATACGATCCGCTTGACGTTCGTCTCGATGTGCAGCTTCTTCGCACGGTTATAAATGTCAACCAGAAGCAGGTTGTCAAGCAGCAGGTTCTTGATAAAATTGTCCTTGTCAAAGCGCTCCTTGTAAGCTACCAGGAGGTTCTGAACCTGAAATGCCGCCATCTTGCCGACCATGTATACGTCGTCGCTTCCGCCCTTGGCAAGAAGTATATATTCTAACTGGTGATCGTCAAACACCTTGAAAAACTGATATCCCTGTATCACCTGACTGTCCGCCGGAGAGTCTACGAAAGCCAGAATTGCACTCTCATATTCTTCAGCGCCAGTAAATGTGGATGCCAGCACCTTGCCTTCCGTATCACAGATACAGAGATCGACACGCGTAATTCCCTTTAACCCCTCGATGTTTGTCTGGAGTATCTGGTTCGAAATCATATTCCTCTCTCCTTTTCTTTTATCCTCCGTCCAGCTGTGTTTCCGGGTCTTCCAACCTGTCATCCCCCAAACCCGTTTGTTACCCCTCCGGCAATCTGTGCCTGTGGACCATAACCGTTTTCTCTCTGAATCTTGGACGGATCTTTCTCTCTATTTTAAAGCAAAGTGACGAAAAAAAAAAGAGGGCGGACGAAAAAAAGTGAATTTTTTCGTCATTTTGCCCTCACACGCCGGGATTTTCACAAACTGGAGCTTGTTTTTCCGGCGAAATTTTCCAAATATGCGATTCATTCTTATTTTGCTGCGATCGCTTCCATCTCCATCAGTACACCCTTCGGAAGCTTAGATACCTCGACGCAGGAACGTGCCGGGCATGCGCCCTCGAAATATTTCGCATAGATTTCATTTACCTTTCCGAAATCATCCATGTTCTGGATAAATACGGTGGTCTTTACAACCTGCTCCATGGAAGCGCCTGCTGCTGCCAGAAGATTCTTTACATTGGTTAAAACCTGCTCTGCCTGAGCCTCGATTCCCTCCGGGATCTCGCCGTTTGCCGGATTGACCGGAATCTGACCGGATGCAAATACCATTCCATTTACCTCGATTGCCTGGGAATACGGACCGATCGCTGCCGGTGCATTGGTTGTGCTGATCACTTTCTTCATGTCAAATCTCTCCTTTGTCTTTTATTTTAAACGGATAGAATCTTCGTTTACTTCTACTCTTCCTTCTTTTAAAAGGTGTCCAACCGCACGCTTGAACGCGTTTTTGCTTAAATTAAATTCGCGGCGGATAATCTCCGGCTCCACGCGGTCATTGAACGGAAGAACGCCGTTTTTTTCTTTCAGACGTGCCAGCACCGCCTCAGCATCCGCATTCATCTGACGGTACGCCACCTCGCGCAGGCTCAAATCCAGTTTTCCATCCTCGCGCACCTTCGTCACACGTACCTTTAAAACCTCGCCCAGGCGGCATTTTCCATACAGCTCACGGTTCGGAATCAGACCGAAATAGTGGTCTGCCACTGCCACGAACACGCCCAGATTTTCATTGATCTCATAGACTCGCCCCTCGGTCCACTCGTCCTTCCTGTACGGTGCATCGCTGCAAAGATACGAATATACCTTCATCGTCGCCGCCAGACGACCACTCTTATCGATATACAGCGCTACCAGGCACTCTTCCCCGGCGCGAACCGGATATACCTGCTCTTTAAACGGGAGCAGCAGATCTTTTTCCAGCCCCATATCGAGAAAGGCGCCGATCTTCGATACATCCTTGACCTTCAAAACCGCCGTCCCGCCCAGTTCCAGCTTCGGCATCGAGGTCGTCGCAATCAGGCGATCCTCGGAATCTTTATAAATAAATACCTTGAGCTTATCGCCCACTTTTGTGCCCTCCGGCACCTGTTTCTTCGGAAGCAGGACCGCCGCCGCGTCATCTTTCTTCTGTCCCAGATACACGCCGAAGTTTTTCTCCCGCACTACCATCAGTTCCTGTACTCTTCCCAGTTCAATCATGTCATTCGTCCTCTCTTTTCTGCCGATCTCTTTTTTATTTAACGGTTGCATTTTTCATTCACTGGCAGACAATCCACGCCGAATCTTTCTTCGGCTACAATGATTCAGTTTCTTCACTGCTACATACAAACTCTTTACAAACCAGTCCTTGCCAGCCACAAATTCGCATACACCTGACCTTCCGCATCCTGCAGCGATACCACGTATCCTTCCGGCACCTGCGCCAGCTTCGGGTACATCACATCCCCAAGCACTGCCGCCTTCCGGTACTCCACCCGCAGTTCTCCGAGTGCAAAGTCCACAGGCAGCAATTCACGCGCAATCGCCACATACTGTGCATTGTTCACGTGCCGGTTCGTATCGAGATGATGGCGTTCCACCGTGACCGGCGCCTCCGTCTCATACGTCTCAGGCAGGCGGATTTTCTTCGGCGCTGGCGGCATTGCAAGCGGTTTATCTTCAATCTGGTAGCCCTCCAACTGGCTTTCCGGCACCCGCACCGGGCATCCTTTTTCCAGATCGTAGTAAAACCAGGTCGAATCTGCCCGCACCAGCGGGTTTCCCATCTCATCCTCGATCGTGAAATTCCGGTAGCCATAGATTCCCTTAAACCCATACGGCCAGGTCGAAATACGGATCCGCTCGCCAAAATGCGGCTGTCTGAGAATCTCTATCTGCCATCCGCTCAGCCACCACGCCCGTTTTTCCTCATTCAGATAGGAAATCCCGAGTTTCAGATCCTCCGACTGGAACGTCGAACAATCCTGAAGATAATTCATGATTCCCACCACAGAAAGATTTCCCTCTTCATCCGTCTCACTGTACCGGACCCGGCTGTCAAATGTATACATATCGCTCTCTTTTCCTTTCCGGCTTCCGGCTCTCCGCACCATCTCCGCACATCCGCCATCTGCCGTTTCGTCCTATACTGCCTTAACATTCTGTCATGAAACTCATTATATCCGATTCGAACCACGTTGTCTACTTACAGACCCAGAATATTGCAGAATTTGCCGGACGCATGGCGCGGTTTCTGCCACAGCAGCCGCCCAAACAAAAAAAATTATCAAAAAAGCGAAAAAAGTAGTTGACGAATCTGTTTCCTTACAGTATAATACAAATCGTTCAATTCATTGGGCTATCGCCAAATGGTAAGGCAACGGACTCTGACTCCGTCATTTTCAAGGTTCGAATCCTTGTAGCCCAGCTAAAAAGCATTTGTTTGCCAAAGACGGCATGACAAGTGCTTTTTTTGTATTATGGAAACTCCCTCTGAAATGTTCCATAATACAACATTTTTCAACTCAATAAACCTCCATATGTTTGCGAAAAAAAAAGAAAAGAACCCCCGCTCCGGTCATCCCTCACAGCCGGCGGCAGGGGTTCTTTTCTATTTCCAAATACTCTTAATAACTGTATAGATCAGCCAAATCAGAAGAATCGGCCCCGCCAGATGAATCAGGATGGTGAAAATACCTCCGACCAGTGCAAACAGCACAAATAGGATCGCGATAACCACCACGCTGAGAATCACCTTCCAGTACCATTTGTTCAAATCGATGTAATGGAAGTTCGGCGGCAGACCGCTGTCGTCCCGCTCCGAAAAACCGCCGTTGTAGGAGGACGCTGTGCGCCCGCTCCCGGCAGCGTCTCCCGAAGTGTACGAACCGCCCTGGCCGGTCTCCCCGGCGCCCTCGCTGCTGTCGATAATGGTTTTCGCAATCAGGCGTGGGCTGCCGATCTCCTCGATCACTTCTTCCTCCCTGCGCCCTTTCGCCGCCTCCTGGCTGATATACTGATCGTAATAGCTTATGTTGCTCTGAATGACTGAAACCGAAACCTCGCCGTCCAGCGCCTCCCGAAGCTCCTGTAAAAACTCTGTCTTTCTCATCTTGTCTCCTTATTCCTCAAACCGTCCCGTTTCTCCCGTTTCACCCAGCCGAAAGAAACAAGCTTCCAGTTCCCGTCCCTTTCAACTGCCTCAGCGTATGCGCTCTTTCAAAAGTCCGCTCCGGTACGCTTTCAAGAGCTCTTTCAGATCCTCGATGCGGCCCGCCAGCTCCTTGCCCTCATCGGTATCCGCCACTGTGATGCGCTTCTGCATTTTCTCCACAATATATACCTTCGGCGTCCGCTCGCGCTCCGGGTCAAATGGCTTGTGTTCCGCAAGCGCGAGATGGTGCGAATTGAAAATCAACGTATATCCGGCGATTCCCGTCCGCTCCTGGTAGGCTTTCGACAGCCCGCCGTCAATGATGAAGAGCTTGCCGCCAGCCCGGATCGGTGTCTCTCCACTCTTAATCTTCACCGGCATATGCCCGTTGATGATATGCGAGCCCTTCGTCGGAAGTCCAAATTCCTTCAAAATCATATCGCAGGTCTCTTCTTCCTCACTGAGCTGGTAATACGGGTTCATCGTCTCTCTCATCACTTCCGGATCCTCGATGAAATAATGCTCAAAGCTGCGGTTTTTGTCCTTTCCAAATACCGGTGATTTCGCACCATTCCACAGATACCACATAAAATCGCGGCACGCCTCCTTCTCCGGCGCGTCCTCTGGAAGAAAATAGGCATTTTTAACCTGTGTGTCAATAAAATCCATCAATTCCTTGCCGCGGTACATCTTGCCGCCCACCATCAGACCGTCAAATTCCCGATTCTCCGTCATCGGGATACAGCCGTGATAGAGCAGGTTGGAATTGCAGCATTTATACATGCTTCCGTTGGAATATAGGAAACGGACATGCTCATGCAGCCGCGCATTGTGGCGGAACGACAGCTCCAGCGTGTGAAGCAGCTCTTCCTCTTCGTCCGTCAGCCGCAGCGGATCCGCCGGATCCACCGTCGGGAAATTCATGTCGCGCATCGGATACTCTTTTCCATCGATCGTGACCGTGCCGCGGTCATAACGAATCGCTGACAGAAGTATCCGCTCTTCCATCCCGTACTCCGGATGGCGCTTGATGATCTGCCCCTCTTCCTTATATTGTAACACCGCGATCGCCTTGTGCATCTTCGCCGCCAGCTTCGGATCCACTGCGTCGTAAATATTTTTGTCAAGAATCTGCGGCAGAAAACAGGTACACGGATCGTCCCGGTACACGCGCTCCGCAAACATCGACAGCGGGCGCAGGTTAATTCCGTAGCCGTCCTCCAATACATCAAATCCATTGTAACCGAGCGCCATACGCAAAACATTGCAGATACACGCCCGGTTGCCCGTCGCCGCGCCCATCCACGAAATATCATGATTGCCCCACTGGATATCCACATCATGGAAATGCATCAGTTCCTCCAGAATGATATCCGGTCTCGGACCACGGTCAAATATATCGCCCAGGATATGAAGATTATCGATCGTCAGACTCCGGATCAGGCTGCAGATCACGACAATAAAGCTGTCCGCCACCCGGACGTCAATCAGGGTATTGATAAGTTCGCTGTAATACTCCGTCTTATTGTCATCGGTATTATCGACATATAAAAGCTCATCGATCACACCCGAAAATTCCCTCGGCATCTTTTTTCTTACCTTGGAACGGGTGTATTTCGACGAAACCTCCCGGCAGATCTGCACCAGACGGTAGACCGCCGTCTTCTGCCAGTCCTCCGTGTATTCGTTCGCCTGTTTGATCTGATTGATCATTTTTTCCGGATAATAGATAAGGTTCGCCAGCCGTACCTCGTCCTCCTCCGAAATAATATGTCCAAATGTCTCGCGGATCTTCTCCCGGATAATACCCGACGAACTGCGGAGCAGATAAATAAACGCCTCATGCTCACCGTGCAGGTCACTGAAAAAATATTCCGTGCCCTTCGGAAGTCCACAGATTGCCTGTAAATTAATAATATCACTCGCCGCCGCCCGGATATTCGGATACTCCCGCGAAAGCAGCTTCAAATATGCTAAATCCCTCATGTTATCAGCTCCCAAACTGCGCTGTCTGCCCGGATATTGTCGTGACTCGTTATCGTCGCGCTCGCTTTGGGTAAACAGCACATTATCTACATTGCATTTGCCTTTTTGATAGATTTATAGTAGCATAGATTCAGATCAGGGTCAAAATATATTTTCGGCACTTTCAGTTCCTAAAGTGCCTACCCGTGAACAGAAACATTTTTTTCCATACATAAATACAGGAGGAACATTCATGACGCAAACACACACTCTCTACGTGTTTGGCACCGGCAACGCCACGATGACACGTTATTATAATACCTGCTTCGCCATCCGCTCCGGCGAGGAATATTTCATGACAGACGCCGGCGGCGGCAATGGCATCCTGCGGATTCTGGAAGAAATGCAGGTTCCATTAAACCGCATCCATCATCTCTTCGTGACACACGAACACACCGACCACATTCTCGGCGTGATCTGGATGATCCGGATGATTGGCACTGCCATCAAAAAGGGAAATTATGAGGGAATTTTTCATATTTACTGCCACGACGGCCTGATCGACACGATTCAGACCTTCTGCCGCCTGACACTCCAGAAGAAATTCTGCGACCTGATCGGCGATCCGATCCAGCTCATCCCGATTTCTGACCGAGAAACCCGGCAGATTCTCGATATGGAGATCACCTTCTTTGACATTCATTCGACCAAGGCGCGCCAGTTCGGCTTCCGCGCTGTGCTGCCGGACGGCAAGATCGTCTGCTGCCCGGGCGACGAACCGCTGAACCCGCTCTGCGAAGAATTTGCCAAAGGCGCCGACTGGCTTTTCCACGAAGCCTTCTGCCTCTACCGCGACCGGGAAATCTTCTCCCCTTATGAAAAACACCACAGCACCGTCAAAGATGCCTGCGAACTCGCCGAACGCCTCGGTGCGCGGCATTTGATTCTGTGGCACACTGAAGATAAGACTTATCCGGAACGCGCTGCTTTGTACCGCGCTGAAGGGGAAGCCTATTATCATGGGGATTTGCTGGTACCGGAGGATGGGAGTGTGATAGAGCTGTGATTGTATCTTGCAGCTCTACCTCTTCCTCAAATGATAATACGTCATCGTCGCCGACGCCAGCAGCGTCTCCTTATCATCATAAATCTTGCATTCGCACACCGAAAATGCATAACCATTCTGTATTTCCTGCGCCCGGGCGATGATTTTGGATGTGTTTTTTCCAGCTTTCAGATAATGGATCGTGCCATCCACGGTCGGGACTGCGTAGTCGCGCCCAGTCATCGCTGCGGTGCCGCCCACGGTATCCGCCAATGAATACAGGACGCCGCCGTGCACGATACCTAAGATATTCATATGCCACGGTTTCAATACAATCTCTCCAACTGCATAGCCCGGGCGTGCCTCGGTAATCTCCATCTCGATTTTCTTCCGGAAATCATTGGCTGCATCCGTCTCCTGTCCGCGCTTCTCCCAGACTTCTGAGAATGAGCCGGACGGCTTTTTCTTTTCTTCCTTCTTTTCCATTTCATGTACCTCCTTGTATATATGATTTACTCTCTTTTTTATTTCTCTGCAGGTCATCTATTATTTTCTTCTATTATTTTCTTCTATTTTTTCTATCACTTTTCTCTCTGATATAATCTGTTTGTATAATCTGTTTGCCTGAATCAGCCCATCCTTTTTCCTCGTCTCAAACGCTTTTTCTCATATTTTTCCAAAGATGACTCATACTTCCTCCCATCCTCTCATACAATCTTATCAGATTGCAAAAATGTTATTGTTCACGCATACGTGCCCACTAACGGAATTTGCCGTGGCTTCGCATTTAAATACTATCGCACAGGAGGGATCTGTCTTGAAACGAAGTTCTGTTATCATTGCACTGGAAATCTGCGCCATTGCGGCGCTCTTTGTCAGCTGGTCCTTCCAGCGTCCGAACAGCCGTCAGGTCACGGTCGGGAATGCGTCGGAACATTTTATCCGCTGGGTGGATTTCGATGTGACCGCCGACGCCATGACACAGGCGTTCCGCTATGATGTTGATACCTGCCAGCAGGATCTCCACCTGAACTGGGTCGATCTGCTCGCCTACCTGGGGGCGCGCTACGGGGGCGATTTTTCGCATTATCAGGCGTCCGATATGACGGAAGCTGCCGAACAGCTCCAAAATGGCGTTACAGTGGAAGAATTGACGAAAAATATGACCTCTTTTGCCTATTATCGTGAGGCTTACGGCGCGGTTCTGGATGGAATGGTCGGACTGTATGAAATTGAGATTCCGAAATCGGAAGCACCGGCTTTTGCACTGGCGGACGCGCAGATACAGGAAGGGGATCCGGCTGCCAATACTTCCTACGCAACGACACCACCAACAACAACAGCAACCACAACAGCAACCACAACTGGTACAGACACAATCGACTCAGCCAGTCAAGCTTCACCAGAAACTTCAGCCTCATCCAACACACAAACTTCTCTCGAAACCCCAGCCCCCACTCTCTCCGATCCCGACGCTGTCCCCCTGACTCCCTCCGGTGAGGAAAAAGTCTGGGTTACCAAATATGGTCTGAAAGCGTTTCTCCCACTAGCGAAAAACTTTCCCTACAGCCACTATGACGATTTCGGTGTCTCCCGCAGCTACGGTTACCGGAGACGGCATCTCGGGCATGATATGATGGGGCAGACGGGAACGCCTGTGATTGCTGTGGAATCCGGGCGCGTCGAGGCGCTCGGCTGGAACCAGTACGGCGGCTGGCGCATCGGCATCCGCAGCTTTGACGGGAAACGATACTACTATTATGCACATTTACGCAAAGACTACCCCTACCAGTCAAACCTAAAAGAGGGCAGCCTTGTCACCGCCGGGGACGTGATCGGTTATCTCGGGCACACCGGCTACAGCAGCACTGAAAACACCAACAACATCGCTGAACCGCACCTGCATTTCGGATTGCAGCTCATTTTTGACGAATCCCAGAAAGAAGGAAACAACGAAATCTGGATTGACTGCTATGAACTGATCCGTTTTCTGGCGATAAACCGCTCCGAGACCGTCAAGAAAGAAGGCACCAAAGAATGGACGCGTGTTTATGAAATGAAAGATCCTAGTATCGATCAATTTTCCACCCCATGACAAAGTTTTCTTACCAAGTCAATCCTGTCGCTTAATATAACCCGCCACTGACAGTTTCTCACCAATATATACATATAATTATCACGTTAAAAAGCCATGCAGAGATTCTTCAATAAAAACATTCTGCAATCCATAAAAATACAGCCGGAAAAGGTGCACCCAAAACCGCACTTTCTCCGGCTGTTTTCAATAAAACTTATTATTTGATCACGCGCACGCGCATCATACCCTGAATAGCTTTCAGCTTCTCAATCGTCGCCGCGTCTGCCTTGGTCTCCAGATCAACCAGCGTATAAGCGTATTTATCACGGCTCTTGTTCGTCATGTTTGCGATGTTCATGTCAGTCGATGCCAGGATCGAGGAAATCTGTCCGATCATGTTCGGCACGTTCTTATGAAGAAGTGCAAGACGACCTACGGTTGTGCACACGCCCATATCGCAATTCGGGAAGTTGACGGAATTCTTGATATTACCATTGTCCAGGTAATCCATCAGCTCTTTGACTGCCATCACGGCACAATTATCCTCGGATTCTTCTGTGGATGCGCCCAGATGTGGGGTTGCAATGACGTTCGGCATCTGCATTACTTTTGCATTCGGGAAATCGGTGATATAGCGTTTTACACGACCGGAAGCCAGCGCCTCTGCCATATCGTCGTCATTTACCAGAAGGTCACGCGCAAAGTTTAAGATAACCACGCCGTCCTTCATCTGTCCCAGGCTGTCTTTGTTGATCATCTGGCGGGTGCTGTCAAGCAGCGGTACATGAACGGTGATGTAATCGCATTCCTGATAGATCGTATCAACAGATGTGATGTGCTTTACGTCTCTGGAAAGCATCCACGCTGCCTTGACAGAAATAAACGGGTCATAGCCGTATACTTCCATGCCAAGCGCTGCAGCTGCGTTTGCAACCTCTGCGCCGATGGCGCCCAGTCCGATAACACCAAGCTTTTTGCCGCGGATCTCATGACCGGCAAATTTCTTTTTCGCCTTCTCCATATCTTTGGAGATATTTTCATTGTCCTTCTGCTCCTTGCACCAGTCGATGCCGCCGACTACGTCTCTGGCTCCCAGCAGCATGCCAGCCAGCACCAGCTCTTTGACACCGTTTGCATTGGCGCCCGGTGTATTGAATACGACAACACCAGCCTCCGCACACTTGTCAAGCGGAATGTTGTTGACGCCCGCTCCGGCACGTGCAACAGCACGCAGTCCCTTCGGAAGTTCCAGATCATGCATGGCAGCACTGCGGACCAGAATGCCCTCTGCCTCCGCCAGATTGTCAGTCATCTCATAATTTTCGGTCAGTAAACCGGTTCCCAGCTTGGAAATCGGGTTCAGGCAATGGATTTTTCTCATTTTTTAACTCTCTTTTCTTTCAAAATTTCAAATCTTCCCATACGCGGGCTGTTTTTGTTTTAAAAAGTCCACTGCTGCAGCAGAAAGGAACGGATTCCCCCTCCCTTTCGCCGCAGCAATGGCATAAATTTTAAAATTGATTAATTTGTATGTTTTTTCTCAAATTCGCGCATGAAAGCAACTAATTTCTCAACGCCCTCGATCGGCATTGCATTGTAGATGCTGGCACGCATACCGCCGACGGTACGGTGACCTTTTAAGTTCACAAAACCTGCCTCTTTGGCTTCCTTGACAAACAGGGCATCCAGATCTGCATCGCCGGTGACGAACGGTACGTTCATCAGGGAACGGTCTTTTTTCTCAACGGTACCCTTGAAGAGCTTGCTCTCATCGAGGAAATCGTAAAGGATCTTCGCCTTCTTCTCGTTGCGCTCCTTCATGGCACTTAAACCGCCCATTTTCTTGAGCCATTTAAATACCTTGCCGCACATATAGATGGTGTATGTAGGTGGTGTGTTGTACAGAGAGTCATTGTCTGCGTATGTTTTGTAGCGCAGCATGGTTGGTGTTCCCGGAAGAACATCCTCGGTGATCAGATCTTCGCGGATGATGACGATCGCCATACCAGCCGGACCTACGTTCTTCTGGACACCACCCCAGAGAATACCAAACTTACTCACATCGATCGGCTCTGACAGGAAACAGGAGGAGATGTCTGCTACCAGTGTCTTGCCCTTGGTGTTCGGAAGCTCGTGGTATACGGTTCCGTAAATAGTGTTATTTAAGCAGATATACACGTAATCTGCGTTCTCATCCACCGGAAGGTCCGAACAATCCGGGATGTAGGAAAAGGTCTTGTCAGCGCTGGATGCAATCGCATTGGCAGTACCAAACATCTTTGCCTCCTGATATGCTTTCTTTGCCCACTGTCCGGTGATGATGTAATCCCCCACCTTATTTTTGAACAGGTTCATCGGAACCATGGCGAACTGCATATTGCCGCCGCCCTGTACGAATAATACTTTGTAATTGTCCGGAATCTGCATCAGTTCGCGCAGATCCTTCTCTGCATCATCAATGATGGCCTGGAAATCCTTGGAGCGGTGGCTCATCTCCATGACGGACATACCGCTGCCCTGGTAATCCAGCATCTCTGCCGCTGCCTCTCTCAGTACCTCCTCCGGAAGCACTGCCGGACCTGCCGAAAAGTTATAGACTCTGCTCATAATAAATCTCCTCCTGTCTTACACAAAAATGTGATAATAGCCCCCATTTTACAACTATTCGATGCGTAAGTCAATCTCATCAAACGCTTCCTCGATCGGTTTTCCAGCCGGAACCATCGGGAATACCTTGTCATCGCTGCCAATCTGGCACTCGATCATAACCGGGATATTTAAGCTGATCGCCTCGCGCAGCACCGGCTCCACATCCTCTTTCTTCGTGATACGGTATGCCTTCGCGCCCATGCCCTCTGCCACCTTGACGAAATCCATCTGATCGTAAAGCTCCGTCTGGGAATAGCGTTTTCCATAGAACAGGGTCTGCCACTGGCGCACCATACCCAGAACATGGTTGTTAAATACAACCTCGATAACCGGAATGTTGTAGCGGGTTGCCGTCGCAATCTCGTTCATGTTCATACGGAAACAGCCGTCTCCGGCAATATTGATAACCGTCTTATCCTTGCAGCCCATCTTCGCACCAATCGCTGCACCCAGACCGTAACCCATCGTGCCCAGACCGCCGGAGGTCAGAAGCTGTCTCGGACGTTTGTATTTATAATACTGTGCCGCCCACATCTGATGCTGTCCGACATCGGTACAGATGAGCGCATCGCCGCCGGTTACCTTGTAGATCTCTTCCATGATATACGGACCGGTCAGAACTTCCTTGTTGTAGCGGAGCGGGTACATATCTTTCAGGCGCTCAATGTGGCTCAGCCACTCGTCATGGTTCATCGGATCCAGACGTGCGTTTAACTTACGCAGAATAATCTTGACATCACCAATAATGCTCGCATCGGTCTGGATATTTTTGTTGATCTCCGCCGGATCGATATCTATGTGTAAAATCTTTGCATTGGTTGCAAAATGGTTCGGATCGCCCACAACACGGTCACTGAAACGCGCGCCTACAACGATCAGCAGATCGCACTCTGCCACACCGAGGTTGGATGTCTTGGTTCCGTGCATACCGATCATACCGGTATAAAGGACATCGGTTCCGTCAAATGCACCTTTACCCATCAGGCTGTCCCCCACCGGCGCCTGAATTTTATGTGCAAATGCGCTTAATTCATTGGCAGCATCTGACGCCACTGCACCGCCGCCGACGAAAATAAACGGTTTTCTCGCCGCCTTGATCATCTCGATCGCCTTTTCCATGTCTTCCTCACGGATCAGCTCTGTCTCGCGCTCGATCGGCTGCGGTTCCTTCGGCTCGTACTCGCAGGCCGCTGCCGTCACATCCTTGGTGATATCCACCAGAACCGGACCCGGACGGCCACTTTTAGCAATCACGAACGCACGACGGATCACATCTGCCAGCTTCGTGACATCCTTTACGATAAAATTATATTTCGTGATCGGCATGGTAACACCCAGAATGTCGATCTCCTGGAAGCTGTCTTTTCCAAGAAGCCCTGTCGTTACATTACAGGTGATAGCTACCATCGGAATGGAATCCAGGTTAGCCGTTGCAATACCCGTAACCAGGTTTGTAGCTCCCGGACCAGATGTCGCCATACACACACCGACCTTGCCGGTTGCTCTCGCGTAGCCGTCTGCCGCGTGGGACGCTCCCTGTTCATGAGAGGTCAAAATATGGGTGATTTCATCCTTGTGTTTATAAAGTGCATCATAAATGTTGAGGATCGCGCCACCCGGATAACCGAACACCGTGTCTACCCCCTGCTCTTTCAAGCATTCAATGACAATCTCTGCTCCTGTCAATGTCTTCATCTGTCTAACCTGCTTTCCTTCCTTAAAAACCATTTTAAATGCATATACTCCCGGGCTTTCATCAACCGCAAAAGCGGGACTGAAAAACTCCGAGAGTACATATCCCCGCAAAGCTTCCGAAAGCGTCTGTCGCGCTGTCAAGCTCTCTGTAGGGGCAGCCTGATAAATCGTCCCATCCACTGCCTTTTTGCATCAAGCAGTACTTTCCGTCTCAAAAGCACCTGTCTGAAGCCCGCAATGATTACTTCTGTGTCTTCGGAACCTCCAGGATTGCGCCCCGGTTTCCGCTTGTTACAAGCGCTGCGTAACGTGCCAGGTATCCGGTCGTAACCTTCGGTTCTCTCGGCTGCCATTTCTTTCTTCTCTCTGCCAGCTCCTCGTCGGATACGAGTACGTTCAGGGAGTTATTGTTGATATCGATGGAAATAATATCGCCTTCCTCAACCAGCGCGATCGGTCCGCCGACTGCCGCCTCCGGAGAAACGTGTCCGATGGATGCACCTCTGGATGCGCCGGAGAAACGTCCGTCTGTGATCAAAGCTACGCTGGAACCAAGTCCCATACCTGCGATGGCAGAAGTCGGGTTCAGCATCTCACGCATGCCCGGACCGCCCTTCGGTCCCTCGTAACGGATGACAACAACATCGCCAGCCACGATCTTGCCGCCCTTGATCGCTGCAATCGCGTCTTCCTCACAGTCAAATACACGCGCTGGTCCCTGATGTACCAGCATCTCCGGTGCAACGGCAGAACGTTTTACAACGCCTGTATCCGGTGCCAGGTTTCCTTTCAGGATCGCAATACCGCCAGTCTGGCTGTACGGATTGTCGATCGGTCGGATAACCTCCGGATTCTTGTTGACACAGCCCTTGATATTCTCGCCAACGGTCTTGCCGGTTACGGTCATGCAGTCCAGATTCAGAAGGTTCTTCTTGGACAGCTCATTCATAACCGCATACACGCCGCCTGCCTCGTTCAGATCCTCCATATAGGTCGGACCTGCCGGTGCCAGATGGCACAGGTTCGGGGTGCGCTTGCTCATCTCATTGACCAGCTCCATGTTCAGGTCTACGCCTGCCTCATGTGCAATCGCCGGAAGATGCAGCATACTGTTGGTAGAACATCCGAGTGCCATATCCACGGTCAGTGCATTTAAAAATGCCTTTTCTGTCATAATATCTCTCGGACGGATGTTTTTCTCATACATCTCCATAACCTTCATACCAGCGTGTTTTGCCAGTTTGATTCGCTCGGAGTAAACTGCCGGGATCGTACCGTTGCCCTGAAGGCCCATGCCGAGTACCTCTGTTAAGCAGTTCATGCTGTTGGCGGTGTACATACCGGAACAGGAACCGCAGGTCGGGCAGACCTTACATTCGAATTCTTTCACATCTTCTTCCGTCATGGTGCCTGCTGCGTAGGAACCAACTGCCTCGAACATGCTGGAAAGACTTCTCTTCTGTCCCTTTACATGACCGGCTAACATCGGACCGCCGCTGACAAATACAGTCGGTACATTGACGCGGGCTGCTGCCATCAGAAGTCCCGGTACGTTTTTATCACAGTTTGGAACCATAACCAGCGCATCGAACTGATGTGCCAGCGCCATACATTCGGTGGAATCTGCGATCAGATCACGGGTAACCAGAGAATATTTCATGCCGACATGTCCCATAGCGATACCATCACAGACTGCGATCGCCGGAAATACAACCGGTGTGCCGCCAGCCATGGCTACACCCAGCTTCACGGCATTTACAATCTTATCCAGGTTCATGTGTCCCGGAACAATCTCATTATAAGAACTTACGATACCGACGAGAGGTTTGTTCATCTCCTCTTCCGTCATACCGAGTGCATTAAACAAAGAACGGTGAGGTGCCTGCTGCATCCCTTTTCTTACTGCATCACTTTTCATCTTTTCGTCTCCTTCTATCTCTTTCGACGACCTCCGCCCCTGGTGACAGGGGCGGTTTTTACGTTTATCTTTAATTTTATCGCATTTATGAAATTTTTGCAATCTTTCTATTTAATTCTCTCACAGATCAGCCTGCCCATCTCAACGGTTCCAACCTGCTTGCAGCCATCCGCCATGATATCCACGGTACGGTAGCCCTCGGTCAGTACCTGCTGTACGGCATCCTCGATGGCTTTTGCTTCCTTATCCAGATCGAAGGAATAGCGGAGCATCATCGCTGCGGAAAGAATAGTTGCGATCGGGTTTGCGATGTCCTTGCCCGCGATGTCCGGTGCGGAACCGTGGCTCGGCTCGTAGAGACCAAATTTGCCCTCGTTTAAGCTGGCCGAAGACAGCATACCGATGGAGCCGGTAATCATGCTTGCCTCGTCAGAAAGGATATCGCCAAACATGTTCTCAGTCAGGATCACGTCGAACTGTCCCGGATTCATGACAAGCTGCATCGCGCAGTTATCAACCAGCATATGGGTCAGGGTAACTTCCGGATAATCTTTAGCAACTTCCTCGACTACCTTTCTCCACAGGCGGGAGGAATCCAGTACGTTTGCCTTATCGACGCTAATAACGCTCTTGCGGCGCTTCATCGCGATATCGAATGCCTTGATTGCGATCCGGCGGATCTCATTTTCATTGTAGGTCAGGGTATCTACCGCGGTCGTCACGCCATCAATCTCCTTCGTGTAACGGTCGCCGAAGTACAGACCGCCGGTCAGCTCACGCATGATAACCATATCGAAGCCGTCGCCGATGATCTCTTTCTTTAGCGGGCAGGCATCTGCCAGCTCTTTGTAGAGGTATGCCGGGCGGATATTCGCGAACAGTCCCAGACCTTTACGGATGGCAAGAAGACCGGCCTCCGGACGCAGGTTCGGAGCCACATCGTACCAGCGGGAATTTCCCACGTTGCCGCCGACTGCACCGAGCAGGACGGAATCACTCTTTTTCGCGGTCTCCAGTGCCTCATCGGTCAGCGGTACGCCGTACTCGTCGATGGAACAGCCGCCCATCAGGATTTTTGTATAATTAAATGTATGACCGTAGACAGCGCCTACCTTGTCCAGCACGCCGCATGCCTCTCTCACAATCTCCGGTCCGATTCCGTCACCCGGAATCACAGTAATATTGCAATTCATAATAAAATACCTCCCTTGTTTCAAACGGTTACTTTTTATCATATCGGATTCCGTCCTATTTTGCAATCTTCTGACAAAGGAAAACGGGTATTCCCCATATAGTAATTTGGAATTTATTCTATAACCTGGGGTTATCTGTAAAATAAAAAAGAATGTGCCTTGGCACATTCTCGCGCCGAGCGCGGTCGCTTGCGACATGTTTCTGCTTCGCGCGAGTGCGCATCATTGGCACGTTAGTGCCTTTTTGTGTCATAGGGAATTCCAAGGAATTTCCTGTTACACAAAAAAAGGACCGCCGCCCCCATCGGGAGCTGCGATCCTCTCACTTTCTTACCGTTCTTCTTAGACTTCCGGTTTCTCAACCTGAACGATTGCATCCTTACGCATCGGGATGCGGCAGTTCTTGTTGCTTCCAAACTCTACGATTACAGTATCATCGGTCATATCGATAATCACGCCGTAGAAGCCGCTGGATGTCAGAACGCTGTCGCCTACTGCTACGGTTGCCATCAGTTCTGCCTGTTTTTTCTTTTCCTTGGACTGTGGACGGATTGCCATAAAATAGAAGATGGCAATAATAAATACAAGGTAAACGATCATTCCGCTTGTGCTGCTCATGTGGTATATTTCCTCCTTTAGTTCGATTCACCCATCATGCCTGCAAGTTTCTTTGCTTTATACTCAGCATAACAGTGATGTTCGATCGCGTCGCGAATCTCTTCCATCATTTTATTATAAAAATACAAATTATGCAAGACGCATAATCTCATCCCCAGCATTTCCTTCGCCTTAAACAGGTGGCGGATATATGCGCGGGAGTAAGAACGGCATGCCGGGCAGCCGCAGCCTTCCTCGATTGGGCGCGGATCCAGCTCATATTTGCTGTTCAGGAGATTTAATTTGCCATGGTTCGTGTATACATGGCTGTGGCGTCCATTCCGGGACGGGTACACACAGTCAAAGAAATCAACGCCCCGGTCTACCGCTTCCAGGATGTTTGCCGGTGTGCCGACGCCCATAAGATAAGTTGGCTTGTCCTCCGGCAAGTGCGGAACGACTGCATCCAGAATCCGGTACATTTCCTCATGGCTCTCGCCAACTGCCAGACCGCCGACCGCATAGCCGTCGAGGTTCATTTTGCTGATTTCCTTCGCGTGTTCGATACGGATATCCTCATAAACCGCGCCCTGATTGATACCAAACAGGAGCTGTTCCCGGTTGACCGTATCCGGCAGTGCATTGAGGCGTGCCATCTCATCCTTGCAGCGCGCCAGCCAGCGCGTCGTGCGCTCCACTGATTTCTGTACATAGTCCCGATCGGCAAGACTCGGCGGGCACTCATCAAATGCCATCGCGATCGTCGAACCTAAGTTGGACTGAATCTGCATACTTTCCTCCGGTCCCATGAAAATCTTGTGACCATCGATGTGGGAATTAAAATAAACACCCTCTTCTTTAATCTTCCGCAGTCCCGCCAGGGAAAACACCTGAAATCCGCCGGAATCCGTGAGGATCGGGCGATCCCAGTTCATAAATTTGTGCAGACCGCCAAACTGTCGGATCAGCTTGTCGCCGGTACGGACATGGAGGTGGTAGGTGTTGGAAAGTTCCACCTGCGTGCCGATCGTGCGGAGATCATCGGTCGAAACCGCGCCCTTGATCGCCGCCACCGTGCCGACATTCATGAAAACAGGCGTCTGGATGGTTCCGTGGACCGTTTTCATTTCCGCGCGTTTTGCGCGGCCATCTTTGTATAAAATCTTGTATTCCATCTTTTTTCCTATACTTTTTACTTCTCTGCCTTTGCCTTCTTGCCAGCCGGTTTGGCATTCTTCTCCATGCGCTTTTTATTCAGCACATACCAGACAGAGCCGGACAGGCATACGGACGAATACGTACCGCAGATCAGACCTACCATCAGCGGAAGAGCAAACTCACGGATGGAAGATACACCCAGAATGTAAAGAATCAGGACCATGACGAAGGTCGTCAGCGTCGTGTTGATGCTTCGCGTCAGGGTCTGGCTGATACTGGTGTTGACGATCGTCTCAGCGGACTCTTTATTGCCCAGAAGCTTCATATTCTCACGGATACGGTCGAAGATAACGATCGTCGCGTTGATTGAGTAACCGACAATCGTCAGCATGCAGGCGATGAACGTCGAACCAACCGACCAGCGCAGCATCGCATAGCAGGTCAGGACAACCAGCACATCGTGCATCAGGGCAAGAACCGCGCCTGCCGCGAACGTGATATTGCTGAAACGGAACCAGATGTAGATCAACATGCAGATCGTCGCAATCGTAACCGCCACAATCGCATCGCGCTTCATCTCCTGGCTGACTGCACCGGAGATACTATCGGCTGTGATCTTCTCTTTATCCACACCAAACTGATCCGCCAGCGCCTGGTTTAACTCTTCGCGCTCGTCCATGTTCAGGGTACGTGTCTTGATGATAACCTCGTTGCTTCCGGCTACCTTCTGGGTCTGTGTGCCAGCTTCGCCGGTAATCTTTTCTACCACCGGAACCACCTGGGAGGAAATATCTTCCAGAGACATATCCTCGTTAAAGGTAACGTTTGTAGAAGTACCGCCTCTGAACTCCATGCTGTAGTTGAGCGGCACACCCATCGAAGACTGATTGTGAACCATGCTGCCGACGCCTGCCAGAATGATCACGAGCGACAGAGCAAAGTAAAGCTTGCGGAATTTCAGGAACGGACGCGTCTTCATATCCTTGCGGCATCCGTAGAATTTCGCATCCTCAAAGCCCATCTCATAGAAGCAGTTCAGGGCAAATTTGGTTACAAACAGCGCCGTGAACATAGAAAGCACGATACCGATTGCCAGCGTCGCCGCAAAGCCCTTGACGGTACCGGAACCTCTCCAGAACAGAACCGCTGCCGCAATCAGGGTGGTCACGTTTCCGTCGATGATCGCGGAAAGTGCCTTGGCGAAACCTGCCTTGATCGCATTCTTGACGGATGTTCCCAGACCGATCTCCTCTTTGATACGGGTGAAAATGATAACGTTCGCATCCACCGCCATACCAATCGACAGGATGATACCAGCCACGCCCGGAAGCGTCAGGGTCACCTCAAATGCAACTAACAGGATCAGGATCAGACCGACATACAGGCACAGAGCCAGAGATGCAGCCAGACCCGGAAGAAGATATACGGCAATCATAAATACAATGACAATGGCAAATCCGATCAGACCTGCCTTTAAGCTGGTGGAGATCGCCTCCTGGCCCAGCTTCGCGCCAACTACGTTGGAACGCAGCTCTTCCAGCTCCAGGGACAGGGAACCGATACGGATCGTGGACGCAAGATTATTTGCCTCTTCATAATCCGCCATGCCGTCGATCTGGCACTGTCCGCCTGTGATCGCCTCACGGACGGTCGGAGCAGAAATAATCTGGTTATCATAAATGATATAAATTGGTTTTCCGACGCCATTCGTGGTCGCCTCAGCAAATGCCTGTTTACCTTCCTCGGTAAAGGTCAGAGAAACGACATACGCCTTGGAACCGGTCGCCTTATCCTCGGTCATGCCGGCTTTCGCGCTGGCAACCTGTTTACCATCAAGGATCTGATTTCCTTCAGAGTCCACGAAAATCAGGGAACCCGGTTTTCCTAACTCTTCCAGAATCGCGTTGGCATCCGATACACCCGGAATATCTACGTTGATACGGTTATTACCCTCCTGATAAACCTCCGCCTCGGTACTGTAATTCTGTACACGCTGCTGGAGCTTGTAGATCGTATCCGCCATATCCTCGGAAGACGGATTTTCTTCTTTCGCCTGATAGGTAATGCTGACACCGCCAGCCAGGTCAAGACCCAGCTTGATCTGATTCATCGTCGAATAGCCGAAATAGCCGAATACGCCGATGGCAATCAGAAGGAGCAGCATCCCCAGGAAGCTTTTTCCTTTTTTGTTCTTCATTCCTCTCTCTCCTTGTTCTCTACTCGTCAGAGCCGTCTGCAAGAGCAGCTTTTATCATGATCGCGCATTCGATACGTTTTTTCTGCATCTCACACCCGATATCATACGCATCCGTGATGGAACCGTGGAAGTTGTAGGAATTGGCCGCACAGCCGCCGCTGCAGTAAAATCTGGCAAAGCAATCCCGACATTTATCTTTCGCATAGACATTGCAAAGCTTGAACTCGTCGCGGACTGCCGTGTTGGTCACGCCCGTATCCACGTTGCCGAGCAGGAAATCTTCGTTTCCTACAAACTGATGGCACGGATAGAGGTCACCCCACGGGGTAACTGCCAGATACTCAGTTCCTGAACCGCATCCGGACAGACGTTTTGCCACGCACGGTCCCTGTGTCAGATCGAGCATAAAGTGGAAGAACGTGAAGCCGCGTCCCTCTTTGTGTCTCTTGACATACTCTGCTGCCAGACGGTCATATTCCTCGAGAATCTGCGGAAGATCCGCCTCTTTGATCGCGTAGGGCTCTTCATCCGGTGCTACGACCGGCTCAACCGACATTTTCTTGAATCCAAGATCGGCAAAATGCAGAACATCTTTGCCAAAATCCAGGTTGTTGTGTGTGAAGGTACCACGCACGAAATAATCGCGGTCTCCGCGCTTTTCTGCAAATTTCTGGAACTTCGGCACGATCAGGTCGTAGCTTCCGGTTCCGTTGCGGAATGGGCGCATCTTGTCGTTGACCTCTTTTCGTCCATCCAGACTGAGCACGACGTTTGCCATCTCGCGGTTGCAGAATTCCATAATTTCATCGTTTAACAGAACACCGTTGGTGGTCAGTGTGAAACGGAATTTCTTGTTGTGCGCCTCTTCCTGGGAACGTCCGTACTCGACTAACTGTTTAACCACCTGCCAGTTCATCAGCGGCTCGCCGCCGAAGAAATCGACTTCCAGGTTCCGGCGGTTTCCAGAATTGGCAATCAGGAAATCCAGCGCTTTCTTGCCGACCTCAAAGGTCATCAGCGCTCTGCGTCCATGATACTCTCCCTCTTCTGCAAAGCAGTACTGACAGGCAAGGTTGCAGTCATGCGCGATATGCAGGCAGAGTGCCTTGACAACCGTCTGGCGCTTCTTGAAATCCATAACGAAGTTTTTGTAAATGTCAGCGGTAAAGAGTTCTTCCTGATCGATGAGCTCCTGAATGTCCTCAAACGCCTCTCTGATCTCTTCCTGGCTGTATTTCTCTTTTAATGCTGCCGCCGTCTCGTCTTTCAGGGACTGGGCAATCTGAAACGGCTTCTCGCTGTCCGGAATCCGCTCCGATAAAAAGGAAATCACATCGTACAGAAGCGGATCGACCGAATGGACGGAGCCACTGTTGACATCCAGTACGATATAATATCCATTATTTATATACTGATGAATCACTGTCTTTCTCCTTCTATAAGACATAGGCAGGCAGACAACCCGGAACATATGCAGTCCTCTCCTCGGACCGCGCTCCGTCTTGTCTGCCTCCCTGTGTCAACTCTGCGTTTTCTCAGACTCCAGCTCTCCCACTCATGAAAAGCTCTGATTTATCAGAAAACGCCTCATTTGTTTTGTACTGCCAATTAGCGGTTCTGGTTCTCGCAGCTCTGGTTACCTACAGTACAGGATGTCTTACATGCAGACTGGCAGGATGTCTGGCACTCGCCGCAGCCGCCTTTCTTCATGCTGTTCTTCAGTGTGCTTGCGCTCAGTGTCTTTACGTGTTTCATCTCTATGTCCTCCTTCATTTTTTTAGTATATAAAGTCCTACAGATTATATCATATGTTGCCCACTTGTGCAAGCATTTCAATTTACCGTGTTTCTCACAGATTCCGGCTTTTTTGGAACTGTTCACGGGTAGGCACTTTTGGAACCGAAAGTGCCGTAAGAAAACGCGGTGGCAGCAGGAATTTGCCGTATTGAGATGCGAAGCCACGGCAAATTCCGTTACTGGGCACGTATGCGTGAACAGTAACGCTTGTTTGTAACAATGTTTCATTCTGCAGGCATATTTGTCCTTCTTTGTTCATACGAATAGAAAAAGAATGCACACAGGTATTTTATCATGGAAAAATCAGCTATCCAGATTCTGCTCCGTTCTTCCCTCTTCTCCTACGCGGCAACCGCTGTCTTTCTGCTTCTGCTCGCGTTTGGGATGTACCGTTTTCAGTGGGGTGAAAAGGAAATCACGCTAGGAGTGCGCGGCATCTACATTCTCGCCTGCTTTCTGGCAGGACTCGTCGCCGGAAAGAAAGCAAAAAGGCGCCGGTTCCTCTGGGGATTCTGCGCCGGCGCCCTTTATTTTCTTATTTTTCTAGCCCTGTCTTTTGCGATCCGACAGTCCCTCAAGGAGACTGCCTCATCCCTGCTGCTTTCCTTCGCCCTCTGCGCCGGAAGCGGCACCATCGGCGGTATGTTTAGCTAACGCCGCCTCCGACGGGCTTAACAGGTACAAATGAATCTTATCGATCCGGTTCTTATCCACACATTCAACGACGAGGCGGACGTTTTCCACCACAACCTCTTCTTTTTCCTGTGGAAGATGGTTCAAAAGTCCGATCACCAGTCCGCCAATGGAATCATATTCGTCTGACTGGAGCTCCAAATTCAGGCGTTCATCCAGATCGTCGAGTTTGACCGAACCATCTACCATGTATTCCCGCGGGGCGATGCGCTGAATGGATTTTTCCTCGTCTCCATCGTACTCGTCCCGGATATCTCCGACAATCTCCTCCAGCATATCTTCCAGCGTGATAAGACCGACCGTCGAACCGTACTCGTCGAGCACGATCACGATGCTGATCGCTGCTTTCCGCATCTCGCGCATCAGCTCAGCAACCTTCTTAAACTCATATGTATAGAGAGGTTTCCGCAGATATTTCCGGACAGAAAAGCCCTCTTCCCCGCCTTTTAAGAAAATATCCTTGATGTTCAGAACACCGATGACATTGTCCGTCGTCTCCTCATAGACCGGGTAACGCGTGTATTTCTCACTGCGGAATACCTCCATCAGCTCGTCATACGTCGCATCCACGTCCACAAACGTCATGTTGACCTTCGGAAGCATGACATCACGCGCCACGGCGTCCCCGAAATCAAACACATTGTTGATCATCTTCTTCTCTTCGGACTCGATGACGCCCTCTTCGTGGCTGACCTCCACGATCGTTCGCAGCTCATCCTCCGTGATGGACTCGCCCTTTGCCTTCACATCCACGCGAAGCAGCTTCAACACTAAAAATGATAGCTGGTTGACCACAAAAATGACCGGTGTCAGCACCGTCATGATATAATAAATGATTTTAGCGAACCGAAATGCAATCCGCTCAGCCTGTATCGTCGCAACCGTCTTCGGCGTGATCTCGCCGAAAATCAGGATTAAAAGCGTCAGAATGCCCGTCGCAATCCCTACGATCTTGTTGCCCCAGATGTGGGTGGCAAGAACCGTCGCAAGAGAAGACGCATACAGGTTTACCACATTGTTGCCGATCAGAATCGCACTCAGCATTTTGCTCGGATCCTCTATGATCTTCAATACATACTCTGCCTGCTTATCGCCATTCTCCGCCAGCGTCCGCACCCGGATCTTGTTGACCGTCGTCAGCGCCGTCTCCGTAGAAGAAAAGAAAGCCGACATCAAAAGCAGAAGTATCAAAATCAATAGCTGTATCCCATCACCAGAACTCAAAAAACTCAACTCCTATCTCCCCATGTAGGGGATTACTCTTTTTTAAGGTTGATTCTACCGTATTTCATAGGTTCTGTCAATAAAGACAGGCTTGCATTTCCATACTTCTGCCGTCTCCGGGAGTTTGACCGTTGAATAATAGAAAAATACCTTGCAGGCCGCATAGAACCTGCTTTTTTTTGTGTCAAAAAAATTCGGAGTCTTTTTATATTGCAAAAAGCTATATTAATAACGAGGGAAAAAGTACATCTGTTAATGTGCGTAAACTGGGAACACTTAAAGAACTCCTTATTAAACATGGACCTCATACTCTCTGCTCCACCATGCCTGATATCCCGTATTTTCGGTCACTATTTCCTTATCATTAAAGCATATTTCAGTCTCTGCCGGAATCTCAACAAAGCTTGGGCGTGACATATAAATCTTTATGTTATCCATTTGAAATATCATTTTAAGAACATTCGGACCACATTCTTCCATTGCACTTTATTTTACTTTACCCTATAATGTTTATAAAAACAATCCAATTCTTACAGTCATAAAAGATACGGAACGACTGTCCTGGCAGCCATATCCTATTTTTATATCATAAAGGAGATAAGCAAATGAAATTATCCCTCGGAATCGACATTGGCAGTTCCAGCACCAAGGCGGCGGCGCTGGATGAGCATGGCACTCTGCTTGGTACGCTTCAGGTTCACGCGGATGACCCGCGCACCTCGGCTTACGGTGTTCTCGGGCGTTTCCTGAATCAGCAGGGCGCTTCGTTTGGCGATGTTGAAAAAATCGTCCTGACCGGGCTCGGTTCGACGTATTTCCATGAAAATATCTTCGGCATCCCGACCATCCATGCTCTGGAGCTGGATGCCATCGGGCGCGGCGGCTTATACCTGTCCGGGCTTGATGAAGCGCTGGTGGTCAGCCTTGGAACCGGCTCTGCCTTTATCCGCGCTTCCAAGACAAACGGCTTCCGTCATCTGGGCGGAAGCGGTGTCGGCGGTGGAACACTTGTCGGCATGGCGGAGCGTTTTCTCGGCGTCACCGACATTTTTTCCCTCTCAAAGATGGCGCTGCGCGGCAATAAGGCCATGGCAGATCTCCGCATCGCCGACGTGCAGGAGGAAGATGTCCCGGGACTTGCCGCCGACTTAACCGCTGCCAATTTTGGGCGAATCAAAAGCGGCGCCTCGGATGCTGACCTGGCTGCCGCTCTTTTCAATATGATTTATGAAAATGTGGGTGTGATGGCGTCCCTGGCGCTCAGCCAGGACACCACCCGGAATGTCGTCCTGACCGGTTCTCTCGCCAGCCTTGCACCTGCTGCAAAGACCTTTGACATTTTCAATCAGATGCACGATGTCTTTGGAATCGACTATATCATTCCGCCTCATCCGTCTTTCGCCACGGCAGTCGGAGCGCTTTTATGTGATCCTCTGCCGGAGAACTAAGATCACGGACGGCTCCCAGCAGATCGAAGGCTGCGATCAGGGCGCTTCCCGCGAAGATAAAAAAGTCTCCCAGATTAAAGACGACCTTTTCCAGGTATTTACACCGGATGCTGAAATAATCTACCACATAACCGCGTTTGAGGCGGTCATACAGGTTACTTAAACCACCCGCCGTGATGAGGGCAAAACCGATCCGATCGGCTTTTCTGCCTTCGTCCCGGCACAATAACCATGTCAGAATGCCCGCTGCCGCCGAGGTAAAGACAACCGGCACCATGCGGACCAGTTCTTTCTTTTCTTTTTTTACTCCAAAACAGAAACCGTCGTTGTGATTGCGGTACAGGCGGATCTTTCCATGGCTTTTTTCCATGTCGCGCGGAAAATCTTCCGGTTTCTGGGCTTCTATGTTTTCCTTGCAGAAATAATCGATGCCGAACAGGGCAGCTATCATATACAGGTATTTTTTCATAAGGGCACCTCCTCATATAAATGTCATTATCTAACTTATATTTATTATAACAAGTTTTTCCGACAGAGTATAGGGAAGCTTTCGTATTTTACCGCATATCTTATCTTAAATTCTAAAAAATCTCTATGGAAAACGCTATGAATTGTTCTTCTCTTCCAGACAACCAAACCGCCGATTTTATCGAACGTTTTTTTCCTTTTACCTATAACCAGATTTTGGAAAATGATTCCGGCTGCTATGATTTTGTCAATCATGAGTATGTGATCTGGCACCGGTCTCTAGCGGAGGCGCTGCCGCTCTCAGTCCAGCAGTATGGCTATGACTCGATCCCGAATCTTTATACCATATTAGATACATCCAGCCTGGACAGCGCAGGAATTTCCCGGACGGCAGAACAGCCATTCCTGGGAAACAAGGGGCGCGGGACGCTGATTGGGATTGTGGATACGGGGATCGATTATACAAATTCCTTGTTACGCGATCCGGATGGAAGCACGCGCATCGCCGCCATCTGGGATCAGACGGTTCCGGGCGCGGGGCTTAGCACGCCGGATCCGATCGATGCGCTGCACTACGGAAGTGTCTACCAGCGTTCCCACATCAACGAGGCGCTGCGCTCGGAAGATCCGCATTCCATCGTCCCCACCTCGGATCCTCTCCGCCACGGCACGCAGATGGCGCTGGTCGCCGCCGGTTCCGAAGATGCCGATGCTTTTTTCTCCGGGGCGGCGCCGGAATCGGAACTGGTCGTTGTCCGCTTGAAACCAGCCAGAACCTATCTTCGCGATTTTTTTCTGATCCGCGAGGATGCCATCGCCTTTCAGGAGGACGACATCATGCTCGGAATCAAGTTTCTTCTTTATATTGCCAGGCAGGAGAAAAAGCCCCTTGTGATCCTGCTGGGTCTTGGCACCAATACCGGAAGCCACAGCGGCACTTCGCCGCTTGGTCTATATCTGAACAGCCTGTCGCGCGCCAGCGGGCAGATTCTGGTCGCCGCCGGAGGCAATGAAACCGGGCGCGGGCACCATTTTCGCAGTGTATTTCCTGCTTCCACCTCCTATGAGGATGTGGAACTGCGGGTCGGTCCCGGCGAACGGGGATTTACGCTGGAACTGTGGGCGCGTGAATCGGAGCTTTACAGTGTCGGATTTTTATCCCCCTCGGGCGACGAAACGGGACGCATCCGGCTCTCCGGCGACGAAGAACGCCGGATTCCCTTTCTTCTGGAAGGAACGACCATTCACCTCAACTATACCAGCTCCGAGCTGGCGACCGGAAGCGAACTGATCCTGATGCGCTTTGATGCCCCCGCCGCCGGAATCTGGAAAATTCGCGTCTACCACACGCTCTCGATTCAGGGTGAATACCATATGTGGCTGCCGGTGCACGGCTTTATCTCGGATGAAACCTTCTTTCTGCGCCCGGATCCGGACACAACCATCACCGATCCGGGCAATACAGCAGCCATCATCACCACCGCCGCCTACAGCCACCAGACGGGCGGGATCTATCTGCATTCCAGCCGCGGTTTTACCCGCACCGGAACTATCAAGCCCGACCTTGCCGCCCCCGGCGTCCGGCTCCCGCTTCCCGATTATCAGGAGGTAACCGGAACCTCATTTGCCGCCGCCATGACCGCCGGAGCCGCCGCGATCCTGCTCTCCTGGTCTGCCTATACGCCATCAGCCCCGCGGATCAACACCTCGATTGCCAAGGCGTTTCTGATCCGCGGGGCTGACCGCCGAAATTCCATCGAATATCCCAGCCGGGAGTGGGGGTATGGGACGTTAAATCTATATAACTCTTTTTTATCCATGAGAAGTTAATTAACTTCTGCTGTTTTCTCTTCACACACAAATTGCTTTTCCGGATCCTTACATCGCTAACTTTCACCACATCCATGACACCGTTCACCGATCATGTTCCTGAAAAGCTATTATCCCCGCATCTCTATCCGCGGACCGCCATTCTTCTCCAGATACGGGCGCGTGATCACAACGGATCCGATATTCGGATCTTTCGGGATCTCATACATGATATCCATCATAAAATCCTCTAAAATGGCACGCAGCGCACGGGCACCCGTATCTTTTTCCAGCGCCCGCTCGGCGATCCACTCCAGTGCATCGTCCTCAAACACCAGTTTGACCTCATCCAGCGCCAGCAGGCGCTCATACTGCTTGAGGATCGCATTTTTCGGTTCTTTCAGAATCCGCATCAGCAATTCCTTTGTCAGCCCCTGCAGGCTCACAAGCACCGGCAGACGTCCGAGAAACTCTGGAATCATGCCAAAATTCCGCAGATCTTCCGTTGTCACCTGGCTCAAAATATCCGGATCATTGTCAAATTCATCCTTCAAATGGGAGTTGAAGCCCATCGTGGAACGCTTTTTCAGGCGCTCCTTGATGATATCATCCAATCCCGGAAACGCGCCGCCACAGATAAACAGGATGTTGTTCGTATCCACAGTCGCCATCGGCGTGAGCGCATTCTTCTGGTTTGAGCCGACCGGCACCTCTACCTGGCTGCCTTCCAGAAGTTTTAAAAGCTCCTGCTGTACCGACTCACCGCTGACATCGCGGCTCATCGTATTTTTCTTTTTCGCAATTTTATCGATCTCATCGATGAAAATGATGCCTTGCTCAGCTTTCTCCACATCATTTCCAGCCGCTGCCAGAAGCTTGGAGACTACGCTTTCTATATCATCTCCGATATATCCAGCTTCCGTGAGCGCCGTCGCATCCGCGATCGCCAGCGGCACATCCAAAAGCTTCGCCAGCGTCTTGACCAGGTACGTTTTTCCGCTTCCGGTCGGTCCCAGCATCAGGATGTTGGATTTCTCAATCTCCGGCTCGCCGCCCTGCATCTGCATTCCCTGTGCCGCCGCGTTTTCCGCCTTTTCTTCCGTATTTTCATTTGCCCGAAGCTCGTCCTGCTGCCGGAGAATCACGCGCTTATAATGGTTGTAGACTGCCACTGAAACTGCCCTTTTTGCCCGCTCCTGCCCGATCACATATGCATCCAGCTGCGCCTTGATCTGGTGCGGTGCCGGAACATCCTTCATCGTCAGAAATTTCTCCGCGTCTTTTGCCTTGCTCTTTTTCTTGATCTTATTTTTCTCTGGAATCTCTGTATTTGGCACCTGCATGCCCGCAAAATCATTGAGATTCATGTTCATAAACGGCATATTTTGAAGCTTGGAAAAGTCCATGCCCGACTTGGAAATCGAGTCAAATGCTTTCTGCATACACTCATGGCAGAAATTCATCCCGCCCGGCATCGTGATCATCTCTCCCGCCTTGCTCTCCGGGCGGCGGCAGACGTAGCAGATTTTCTCGTAATCATCCGAATGATCTGTACTGGTTTTATTTGTATCTGTTTCGTTTATATTGGTTGTCGTATCTATATTCTGGTTATCACTCATATTTTTATATTTCCTCCAATCTAAAAGCACCTTTTCATTTTATCATAGCTTGTGAAAAACGTAAATCATAACAGCAGCCGTCATTTCGTTTTAAAAATAAAAAATTTCCTATGAAACAAAAAGACAGATGAATCACCGCCCTCTCTGATTACAAGAGGATCTACCGGCGGTTCACCTGCCTTCTTTTCTATATCTTCCTGATTTTATTCATTTCCGCCTCGCAACAGTTCCGTATCTTCACCGTTACGGGCAAATATCCATTCCAGCCCACTTCGCTGATGGGGTATTTTCTATCTTCCCAGTTTTCTCTGCGGACTTGCCTGTGATTCACTCCGGCTCTCGTTCTGGCTATCCTGGCTCTGCGGCATATCGCTCTTGGAGCCCAGTGTAATCTGTACGTTTCTCTCGACATATTTGCCATTTTCCAGACTCTGTACCGTCATGGTAACGGTGGAACCTGCCTTATAGTAAGTCAGCAGTTTCTTGAGATCATCACCATTCTTTACCTTCTCACCGTCAAACTTGGTGATAATATCGCGCTCCCGCAGATCCGACCTGGATGCCGCGCCGCCCGCAACAATCTTGTATACATAGATACCTTCCGGCATGCCATACGCCTGCGCCATCTGGCTGTCGATATTCTGAGGCTGGATTCCCAGATAGCCCTGCTCATTCTCATCGACAGCTACCTTCGTCGTCTTCGTCATCAGGTCGCTGATAATATCCTTTGCCTGTGAAATCGGGATCGCATAGCCGATGCCCTCAACACTGGTGTCCGAATACTTCGCCGCATTGATGCCGATAACTTCACCGTTCATATTTAAAAGTGCGCCGCCGCTGTTGCCTGGGTTGATCGCCGCATCGACCTGCAGAAGTGTCCGCTCTACGTCGTTGATGGTTAGCTTTTTATTTAAAGCGCTGACATAACCGACGGTAACCGACTGCCCCTGTCCCAGTGCGTTACCGATTGCCACAACACCCTGTCCCAGCTTCAGGGAATCAGAATCGCCCAGATCGGCTGCCTTAATCTGTTTTCTCGTTTCTTCCGGTATATCCGAAAGCTGTACGGCAATGACTGCCAGATCCGAATCGGAATCAGTACCTTTGACCGCTGCCTTAACGCTCTGGTTATCAATAAAGGTAACCGAAAGTTCCTCGGAATCTTCAACGACATGGTTATTGGTAATAATCAGAAGTTCCGTGTCATTCTGTCCGGCAATGATACCGGAACCGCTGCTCGGCACCTCGTACTGCTGCTGACCAAACAGCCAGTTGTCCTGTGTATAAATCATCTTGTTGTTGATCGCTACAACGGACGGCATCGCTTTCTCTACAATCGAAGAAACATCGTTGCCAATGGAGGCCTGCGTTTTAGTGCCCGCATCTGCCTGTGTCTCCTGGGAAACCTGACCGATCGTTTCCTGTGTAGCCTCACCCGGAAGAAGCCGGTTTGAAAGTGCATTCACGCCAACCATGGTTCCGCCTGCCACACAGCCAAACAGAATGCCCGACATCACAAGTGCCGCAATTTTCTTACCAGTATTCTTAGAGCCATGTCCCCGGCCACTCCGTTCTTCCGGAATATAGCTGCGTTCCGGCTGCTTCTCTGCATTCTCTTTCGGATCTGCTCCGGCTGCTGCCTCCGGTTCTCCATCGAGACTGCCCCGGTAACGGGAATCATGATAACCGCCATAATCGGAAGTTTCTTCTTTTTTAGCAGTATCGTTATTCTTTTCCTCATAAGCGCTGTCCGAATAAGCGCCCTCCGTATAATCTACATCCTGATCGTGTCTCTCATTTCTTTCATTCTCGTCATACATATATTCATACCTCCTGTTCTCAGGAATCACAGCCGCGTACTGTCCATTTTGCGAACCTTCCCGCAGCGGATTGTTCATACTCTTATATTCTGTCTCAGGCTTTCTGCCCTCTCTCTGTTTACATGAGATAGTCTATCAGTTATTTGTGATGTAATTGTGAAAATAAAATCATAAATCTGTGAAGCTTAAAAACATCTCTCGGTTTTCACTTGTCAGTCCTTCTCTCCTCTTGTATACTTAATGAAAGAAACGAATTTTACATTTTATATGAAAGGACTGTTACATCCATGATGAATACACAGGCAGTTGTCCATATCCGCAAAGGCGAGGCTCGTTCCCTGAAAGCCGGCGGTATGTGGATCTATGATAATGAAATTGAACGAATTGAGGGCGAATTTGAAAATGGCGATATCCTTCGTGTCGAAGATTTTGACGGTTATCCGCTCGGATGTGGTTTTATCAACACCCGCTCCAAGCTTACCGTGCGGATGCTTTCCCGCAAAAAGGATACTGTCATCGACGATGCTTTTATCGAAATGCGCGTCCGCAATGCCTGGGAATACCGCCGTCAGACAGTTGATACCAGCAGCTGCCGCCTGATTTTCGGCGAAGCAGATTTCCTTCCGGGCATCGTGATCGACAAATTTTCCGATGTGCTGGTCGTTGAATCCCTGGCGCTCGGTATCGACCGTCTGAAACCGCTGATTCTGGAAAAACTCGTCAAGGTGCTTGAGGAAGACGGCATTCATATCCGCGGTATTTACGAGCGCAGCGACGCTAAGGTCCGCTTACAGGAGGGCATGGAGCGCTATAAGGGCTTTATCGGGGAACCATTTGATACAAAAGTAGAGATCGTTGAAAATGGTGTCCGCTATCTGGTAGATGTCAAGGACGGGCAGAAAACTGGCTTTTTCCTCGACCAGAAATACAACCGTCTGGCAATCCAGCGGCTCTGCCCGGGCAAACGCGTTCTGGACTGTTTTACCCACACCGGCTCCTTTGCCTTAAATGCAGCCGTCTCCGGTGCCAAAGAGGTCATCGGCGTGGATGCGTCCGAACTTGCCGTCACACAGGCGCGTGAAAATGCTGAGTTAAACGGTGTTTCCGGCACTACCACCTTTCAGTGCGCGGATGTCTTTGACCTGCTTCCGGAATTAGAGGCAAAAGGTGAGCAATTTGACGTCGTGATCCTCGACCCGCCTGCCTTCACAAAATCCCGCAGCTCGGTCAAAAATGCCATCAAGGGCTACCGCGAGATCAATATTCGCGGTCTGCGTCTGGTAAAGGACGGCGGCTACTTCGCCACCTGCTCCTGCTCCCATTTCATGACGCCGGAGCTCTTCACAAAGGCGATTCAGGAGGCAGCCCGCAGCGCCCACCGCCGCCTGCGCCAGATCGAATACCGCACCCAGGCAGCCGACCATCCGATTCTGTGGGCGGGGGACGAGACGTCCTATTATCTGAAGTTCTACATTTTCCAGGTTGTGGATGAAAAGTAAAATTACAGAATGTTTGTAAGACTATAACCAAGCAATATGAACTGCTATTATAAATCATGAATCTGCAAATCCTCTCAGAGCAATCTGAGGGGATTTGTTTCGTTTTATCATTGTCTGTTCTGATAAAATATGATATACTTCGTACATGGGAAAAACCAGAGAGCCAGGCGGCTTACCCTCTGTTATCGGAGGGTTGCTAGATTTCAGCAAAGCTTGTTTATCAAAGACTGGAACGAGGCACAAATCTAACCCTCCAGACGAAAGAAAGGAGGGCATTGCCAATGTATGTTACATACTCTGATTTGATTCAGATTGGAATATTCATTTGCGCCCTTGTTGGATTGTGTTATACAATTTTCAAGGGAAAACGAAAATAGCCGCCATTACTGCAATAATGACGGCTGTTAATAAAACAGTTGTTTAATTTATTCAGGTAAGCCGCTCCTCTGGCTTTTCCTTTTTTCTATCCCTAATATAACATATCTTTTCATCCAATGCAAGCGAAACCCCCTTTATAGAAATACGAACTCATAAGGGATTACCGCTGCAGCACCATACACCAAACCGGTGCCGACACCATCGAAAGCAGCGTCGTAAATACCACGCACTTCGTCGCAAAGACTTCATCCCCGCCATATTTCGCGGCAAGAATCGCCGTCGTGCTTGCTGCCGGCATCGCTGCCAGCACCACTGAAATCCCCATTACCAGTGTGTCGATATGGAACAGCAGACAGCCGGCCCACACAAGCGCCGGGATCAGGATCAGGCGCACGGCGGCATAGTAGCAGCTGAGTGGCGTGATCATCGTCTTCATATCTGCCTCCGCCAGAACGGTTCCGACAAAAATCATGGAGACTGCCGTGTTTGCCTTGTTTAAGCTATGTACCGTATCTCCCAGGAATCCCGGAATCTGCATCTGTAAAAGCATCAGCACAAAGCCGATGAATACGGAGACAATACACGGATGCGTGCATATCTTTTTAATCAGCGTCTTCCGATCCGGCGCCTTCGTAAAATACGTCATTCCCAGAGACCACATCGCAGTTCTCTGCGGAATCAGGTAAAAAGAGGCGTAGAAAAGCCCCATCGAGCCGAAGATGCCCTCCGCCACCGGATTTCCCAGAATCCCGGCATTGGACGCCATCGTCGCGTATTTGAGGACCTTCTTCTTTTCCTCTCCCACACCCGGGTACAGTACCATATTTAAGATATAACAAGCCACCTGAACCATACACGAGACGAGCAGCGCCTGTGCGCTGCTCTTTAAGATATCCATGCTCAGTTCTACTTCAAATGACTCGATGATACTGCAGGGAAGTGTCACAAAGATGACCAGATCCGCAATGACCCTTTTTCCCTCATCCGTGATAATTCCCTTCTTCTTTAAGAATGCACCCAGAATCATCAGGGAAAATAACATTCCCTGCATCCGGTACAAACCATCTAAATTCAAAGCATTTCCTCCGTTTCACACTCTCTCATCACTCAATGATGATTCCCGCATCCGTCTTACTTCCCGGTGCACTGCTTCCATTCGGGGAACCGCTGCCGGAAGGTTTTTCTCTGCCATTCTCCGTGTCGGTGCCAGAATTTCCGCCCGGAAATGCCGGCGAAGAACCGCCAGACTCGCTCTCCCGCGCATTTTCCTTTGATGCATGCGTACCGTCCGTACGGCTTTCCTGCTCAGAAGCGTCATTCTCCTGTGTTTCCGAAGCATTACCGGTCTCTTTCTCCGACTCGTCGCTGCCGCTCCCGGCTTCCTGGCTTTCGTCCGCGCCGCTCTCCTGCGTCGGATCCAGAATGGAAATTGTCGTCGCCTCGGTCGTCTTCGGCAATGCCTTCGTTTCTGCCTGTTTCGTGCCATGAACGCCTGTATCTGATACAATTTTCTGACTGATCGTCCGGACCGTCTCAGTCGGCGTGTATTCCTCATCGCCAAACAGGAAATGATGCAGCTCGATGACATTGCTCTCCAGCGTCTGCGGGATGACGCAGGCACCCTTGCGTCCCATCTTCTTTTCCCTCAGCTCCGACGGAAAACCGGTCGTCTCGGTCAGATGGTAACGCGTAATATTTCGTCCTATCTTCAACAGATCATTGATCTCGATGCTGGTCGCCACCTGTGGAAATACCGTCTGCACAATATTGTTGATCGTCGCCCAATCTGCTTTTTTCATCTTCTCAAACGCGAGGGAAATAACCTTTCTCTGCCGTTCGGTACGGGCATAGTCCGTATCCATCAGACGGAGACGCCCATATGCAACCGCCTGCACACCGTCCAGATGGTTCATGCCCGCTGATTTAAGCTGGGTCGAAGCGACGCCGGTCGCCTTGACCGTCTCAGAAATGAACGCATTGATATAATAAAACTCTGATTTCGTGATCTCCACGTCAATGCCGCCCAGAATGTTGATCGCATCTGCAACGGCTTTCCAGTTAAAGGTCGCATAATCGTCAATATCGATATCCAGGTTCCTATTGAGCGCCTTGACAACCTGCTCCGGTCCGCCCTGCATATAAGCGGCGTTGATTTTGTTGTAGGTATTCTTGTCGCTGATATTTAAATATGAATCCCGGTACACCGAAACCAGACGTATCTCACCGGTTCCCTGATCGATGTTGCAGAGAATATTGACATCCGAGTTGTTGCCCTTTCCGACCGATGAGTTACGGCTATCCACACCGAAAACCGCGATCGTCCAGTAACCGCTCATCTGCTCCTGCTTCTCCTCCGAAATCTCGACGTTTTTGATCTCATCCGGGTTCCACGGAAGCCGCTGCATCAGATCCAGACGGCTGCTGATATACGAATATCCCGCAAAGCAGAGAATCCCGATCAGCACTGCAATCTCCAGAAGAATAAACCATATCTTCCGCTTCTTTTTCCGGCGCGCTTTCAATTTAACCGGGTCGGCGTAAATATCCGACCGGTTCATGGTCCGGGTTTTCTCCTGATTCCGGCTCTCCCGGCTGCTGCCAGGCTGCGTCTGTCCCCTCTTTGTCGCTTTCTGACCACTTCGGCTTCTATCTCCGCTCCGGTGGGATCCGTCCTCCCGGCGTTCCGTAAATGAATCCGTGATCAGTGTCAGACCATCGTCTTCCATCTCCGACGGTTTTGCCCGTCGGCTCCGGCGGTGTCCTGACCTATCTCTTTCTTCTTCATATCCCATGTGGTTTTCCTCATCAATACGCGTTTTTATTTATAAAGCCCTTAAAAACCGTCAAAAACATGATTTTAAAATCAAATCCCAGCGTCCAGTTCTCGATGTAATACAGATCATGCTCAATCCGCTTCGTGATCGAGGTATCGCCCCGATAACCATTGACCTGTGCCCATCCGGTCATTCCCGGACGCACCTGGTGTTTGATCATATAACGCGGAATCTCTTCCTTGAATTTTTCAACGAAAAACGGGCGTTCCGGGCGCGGTCCAACCAGGCTCATATCGCCCTTCAGAACATTAAACAGCTGCGGAAGCTCGTCTATGCTCGTCTTACGGATAAATCTTCCAATCGGAGTCACACGCGGGTCTCCCGGCGTCGTCCACTGGCTTTTCTCCTTTGCCGCCGACTGTACCGCCATCGAGCGGAACTTATACATCTTAAACGGCTTATTGTGAAGTCCCACCCGCTCCTGACAGAAAATGACCGGTCCCGGCGAAGTCGCCTTTATAAGAATCGCCGTCACCAGCATCACCGGTGAAAACAGGATGAGCGCCATCATGCCGCCGACCAGATCCATCGTCCGCTTCATCGTTGCGTTGAGCAGATTCGTGAGCGGCACATGGCGGATGTGGATCACCGGAAGTCCCTGCAGATCCTCCATAAACGGACGGGTCGGGATAAAGTTATAATAATCCGGGATAAATTTCGTATGCACACCCGATTTTTCACAGCCTGCCACGATTTTTTCCAGTTTTCCATACTCCTGGATGCTCAGGGTGATCGCGATCTCATCCAGCGTATTGAGCGCCAGAATCGTATCCAGATCGTCAATTTTGCCGATCACGCGCACTCCCTTATATTCTTTGCCCCACTCCTCATGGTCATCCAGAATACCGCGGATTTTATAGCCCCACTCCGGGTTGACATTCACACGGTCAATAAATCCTTCCGCTGCCCGGCTGTAACCGACCAGAAGCAGATGCTTCTGGTTATATCCCTTCGACCGCATCGACCGAAGCGCTATCCGCAGGATATTCCGCATCAGAATCTCAGCAAAGAGATTGATGCCAAAAAACAAAAATACCATCGGACGGGAGAAGTTGTGGAAATACTCATTTTTACCGCCCAGGTAAAGCATCAGTGAGATCACCAAAAGACCGATGATGTTCGCCTTAAAAATATTGGCTAACTCCACCCGTCTTCCCTGAACCCGTTTGGGCGTGTAAAGATGAAAAAATGCGTATAAAATCAAATAAAACGGTACAATAAGAACGCCAGCCGCCAGATAGACGACTGCCATTGCGCTCTTATTATGCCCTGTTACATTAAACCACGACGTTCCATTGACGATAAACCACGCAAGTGCGTAGGCGCATGCAATGACACATGCGTCCAGCACTACGTGGAAATGGTTCAGCCGTTTCTGGTTATCTTTTATCATAGTATATCACCTGAATTCAGATTAAGCTCCCGGACCTGCCGGACCGCCGGGGCCTGCTGCATCGCTGTTTCCGGAATCCCCCGGTTCCTGAATCTCTGTGACCGGACTTTTCACACCGGAATTATCCGACGCACCCGGAGAAGTCTTTTCACTGGATGCCGATGTCTCTGCCGCCGTTGTGGTTGTAGATCCCGGTTTTGCAATGGAAGACTTCGTCTCCGATGTGCTGCCTGGTCCGGATAAAGAATCATCCGCCTCGGTTGTCTTATCCGTATGATTTTTCTTGCCGGGAGTCGTCGTTGTTCCTGGTCCCTTACTGCTGTTGCTCTTCGACTCTTCTTCCTCCCAGTCAATCCAGTCTTCATCCGGATCAAAGATCTCGTCCAATCCGATCGAGCTCTCGCTCTCGCCCTTCTTGGTCTCATCCCCGCTCTCGTCATCCGACTCGTCCGAAGCACTCGTCGATGACTTCTTAGCGGCATCCTTCGCCGCTGCCTGCGCGGCAATCCGGCTCGCCCGTTTCTTGATAAACGTCTGGGCGCTGACACCCTGATCGACCGGAACATGACCAATCAGCTTCGCATTCGTCGTAAGCCCCGTTACCTGCGCGATATGGCTGCTGTACTCCTTAACATTAGACGGAACCTGATAATCTTCCTCATCAAACAGGAACTTATGAAGCTCTTTTACGTTGTACTCCAGTGTCTGCGGGATAACGCAGTCACCGATCTTTCCAACATCCTGCTCACCTCTGGCTGCCGGGAATCCCGCGGTCTCACCAATATGGAACTTCGCGATATTGCGTGCCAGCGGAATCAAATCCGTAATATCAACATTGGTTGCAAGCTGCGGCATGATCGTCTGAATCAGACAGTTGAGTGTCGCCCAGTCTGCATTTTTTGCCTTATCAAAGGCTTTCTGAAGAATAATTCTCTGACGCTCGGTACGCGCATAGTCCGTATCTGAATAACGGATACGTCCGTATGCAACTGCCTGGATACCATCCAGATGTACATTGCCCGCATGGGTCAGCTGATGAGAACCGATACCAGTCTCCTTTACGGTCTCCGTGATGAAGGCATTGATCCAGGAGAACTCTGCATCACTCAGCTCGACATCTACACCGCCCAGAATGTTGATGGCATCCGCAACCGCTTTCCAGTTGAACGTCGCATACTGGGTAATGTTAAGACCCAGGTTCTTATTCAGCGCCTTAACTGCCTGCTCCGGACCGCCCTGTGCGTAAGCGGCGTTGATCTTATTATAAGAGTTTTTATCGTTGATATTCAGATAACTGTCCCGGAATACCGATACAAGGCGGATCTCACCCGTCTCCAGATTGATATTGGCAATCATGTTGACATCCGCGTTCGTACCTTTTCCGACATTCATCTGCCCGTGCTCACTTCGCGAATCGACACCGAAGCACGCCACGGTCATGTAGCCCTTCATATCATCGATCTGTTCCTGGGACAGGTTGACGTTCTTAACCTGGTCCTCGTTAAAATCAATCTTCTGCATAGAACCGAAGGTTCTGTGATACATATACCAGAACGCACCGCCCAGAATCATCAATATAATCACGACAATCTCCGCCGCAATGATCATATGCTTTCTGTGGCGTGCCGATTTACGGTAATGGCTGCCGCGGCGTCCCGAACTCTTTTTTCCACTTCCAGCGCTCTTAGGACCGCTGTAGCCGGAACGTACTGAACCGCTGCCCGCCTCACCTTTTCTCTGGCTATTTTCGACTGTACTGCTGACTCTTCTGCGGCTGGTGCCGGAAGCAGAACTGCCGCGCGAAGAATACCCTGCCTGACTGGCACGGCTGCTTCTGCCCTCGCGGCGCGCCCTCATGCGCTCCAGCTCATCATCCTCATAATTCATAAGCTACCTCATCTTTCACTTGCTTGCTGCCGCTCAGACATTGTCTGATAAGCAGCCTTTCTCCGTGTTGCATCTGCTAAACCATGACCGTTCACACATCGCGCAAACTCTAAGTTACTGTCCACACATACGCGCCCAGTAACAACTCTAACCTTTTCCTCACGATTTATCAGATGCTGCTTTTTTCTCGATCTGTCTCACAGCAAATTCATAGACATAGAGAAATGTCCCAGCTAAAAGTTCCAGCTCTATCGCCAGATAATTTTTAAGCCGTTCCGGGCGGTACGCCACTTTTTTACACTTCTTTGCCGTCCGTATGCCTTCTTTCAGACCTTCCAGATAATCTTTTCCAAACCCGAGTTTCCTGAAAAATGAATATTTCACGAAAATCCCCGCTGCGATCGGAATCGCATTTATGATAAGCTGTAAGCACGGCATATTTTTATAATTCAGATACACATTGTTGCGTGCCGCCAGCTTAACCTTGAATGAATTGTACTTGGAACCGCTGGTTCCGCTTCCGACGTGCCATACCAGCGCCGCCGGGCAGTATATATTGTCATAACCCGCAATCCGGGCTCTATAGCCCACATCAATATCTTCCAGATAGGCAAAATGCATCTCATCGAAATAGCCTATCTCCTCAAATACCTCTCTCCGGTAGATCGCTGCGCCCGCGCACGCCGAGAATACCCGGCTTGAACGGCGGTAATGCGTAAGATCCCGTCCCACGCCGCGCTGGTACGCCCAGCCAAGCAGGGAATACATATCGCCTGCATCATCCAGCCTGTCCGGATGGTACATCTGGATCATCCGACTGCTGACGGAAAAAATGCGCTCCGACTGACCGATCGCACGCACCATCTCCGCCACGAAATACTCGTCCACCCGGACGTCATTATTTAAAAGCAGCACATACGGTGTGTCTGCCGCCTTGATTCCGACGTTGACTGCACCGGAAAATCCCGTGTTTTCCGGCAGGAAAATCGTATCGATCTGATGTTCCTTCAGCCACTCCACGCTTCCGTCCGTCGAACCGTTGTCCACCACCAGCGTCCGGAAATTCGGATACGTCTGTGCATTCAGTGAACGGATGCATTCGTCCATAAACTTTAACCCATTATAATTGGGAATAATAATTGTCGTTGTAATCTCCATCCCGGGTTATACCTCCAGATGATACGGTTCTCCGATTTTCTCTTTTTTCAGATCCCTGAGGGCGAAATTGGACTTCCGCAGCGTCAGGTTCGGATTGTAGTAAGGATCTCCATCTTTAAGGATCTCCGGCCAGCGCTCCGAGAAAATCTTGATCTCCCTGTTAAAACGCGCCACCTTCTCCGGCGTATCCTCCAGTCCTCTTGACTTCGACTCATAATGATACAGCAATGCGTACGGATTGTAAACCACTAAATGATTTGATGCCCGCACTTTCATGCAATAATCGATATCGTTAAATGCGACCGCCAGCTTCTCCGTAAAGCCGCCGACCTCATCAAAGAGCGCTTTCTTTGTCATCAGGCACGCCGCCGTCACAGCGCTGTAATCCTGTGTACTCATCGCACGGTGGAAATAGCTGTTTTCCGCCTTATGAAGCCCGATAAACGTATGCCCTGCGATGCCGCCGAAACCAACCACGACGCCCGCATGCTGGATCGTATCATCCTGATAGAGCAGTCTCGCGCCAACGGCGCCGACGTCCTCACGCTGGCACAGTCCCAGCATCTCCTCGATGAAATTCTCCGCAATCAGCTCGGTATCATTATTTAAAAACAGCAGATATTCGCCCTTTGCGAAAGTCACGCCGAAGTTGTTGATCGCCGAATAGTTAAACTCGCGCTCCCAGGTTACCACATGGACATTGGAAAATTCCTTCTGAATCTTTTCATAGTATTCAAAGGTTTCCTTCTCCGTGCTGTTGTTCTCTACAATGATAAACTCAACATTGCGGTACGTTGCCCGCGTCTCAATCGCCCGCAGGCATAGATCCAGATCCGTATGGTGATCCTTATTCGGAATGATGATCGATACCAGCGGTTCTCCCTGAATTTTATATACAGAGTGATAAATGCCGTAGTCCACACCTTTTTCCACGCGCTCCGCCTCGATACCGACGCGTTTATAATGATCCATGATCGCGCGCGCACCCGCATCAAATGCGTACAGCTTGCTCTCCGGGTTGCTCGCTGTCGAATCCTTGTGGCAGCGCCAGTGATACAGCACCTTCGGGATATGGCGGATCTCCTTCGCCTTCTCCGTACAACGGAAAATGAAGTCATAATCCTGCGCTCCGTCGTATTCCTGACGGAAGCCGCCCACCTGCGCTGCCAGATCGTGGCTGACTAGAAACAGATGGCAGATATAGTTGACGCTGCAGAGCAGATCGATATTGAAATCCGGCTTAAAATGCGGATCAAACAAAGCGCCGCCGTCCATATCCAGCTTATCCTCATCCGAATAGAAGCAGTCGCATCCCGGATGTTCCTGTAACAGTTTCGCACACTCATAGAGAGCATTCGGTGTCAGCTTATCGTCATGGTCTGCCAGCACGATATAATCGCCGGTCGCCATATCCATTGCTGCATTCGTATTGCCGGAAATGCCCTTATTTTCGCCTAAAATTACGTATTTAAAGCGGCTGTCCTTCTTCGCATACTGCTCCAGCACCCGCTCGCAGCTTTGTCCTGCCGGACTGCCGTCCGCCACGCAAACCTCCCAGTTTGCGTATGTCTGTTCCGCGATCGAATCCAGCATTTCCCGTAGGAATCGCTCCGGTGTCTTAAATGCCGGAATCACAATCGAGAATTTAACCGGCGCGTCAAACACCTTTTTCCTCTGCTCCTCCAGCTCCTCCTCCGTCGGCTTCGTCAGTGAATACCACTCGCCGTAATCGTAGTCATTGTCAATTCCCTGCAGTTTGTGCTTGGATTTTACCAGCAGGGCTTTCAGACCGTTTTCCTTCCAGAAATCCAGGCAGACCCGCACAGTCTCCATGTTCATCAGATCGCGGATCTTCTGCATCCGCTTGTGCGCCACACTGCTGCGCTTGCGGATCAGTTCTTCATTATATTTAATGCGGATTTTGCGTCCCTCGCCTTTTGCGATCAGATAATAATCTTTTCCGCGCTCATACGGGAACTGGATATCAAATCCAAGCTCTTTTTCTACCGTTCGCCCAAAATAAATCTGGCTGACGTCGTCGCGGCGGGTCGCCACATACTGAAACCGGATCGGCTGATGTGCCCCATCTTCAACCTGATAGGTGATCTCCGTCTCCGGCGTCTTTCCGATCGCCCAGCCATTGAGCTGAATCGAATTTTCACGAATCCGAACTACATCGACATTACATTTCATGCTGTTTGCCCCCAACTTTTTTTACCGGTGTATCAAAATTCAGCCGCTCTTCCTCCACTACCAGCGGACGCTTCATGACTCTCGAATTGATCGATAAAATATACTCTCCCACCAGACCGATGAAAAAGATCTGAACCGACCCTAAAAAGCACATTCCAATCAGAACCGGCGCCATACCAGCCGGAAAATCATACCAGTGAAGCAGTTTCATCACCAGATATACAATCGCCACGATCATACTGATCGCCGCGCAGATACTTCCAAAGATCGTCGCCAGGCGCAGACCGACCTTCGTATAGGAGGTCACACTGAGCATCGCGGCATCGTAGAGCCGGTAAAAATTGTTGTGTGTCTTGCCTGCGCGGCGCTGCGGCTGGATATATGGAATCTCCTTGCGCTTATAACCAAGCTCCGCCACGATTCCGCGCAGAAACGGCGTCGGATCGTCAAGCTCCCGCAGAATCTCAATAAAATCGCGGTCATACAGACCCGAACCGGTAAAATGCTCAATCTGCTCGACATCGGAGAGTTTCTTTATCATCTTGTAATAGCAGCTCCTCAGCGCATACATGATCGGGTTTTCCTTGCTTCCCGTCTTGATGCCGATGACAATCTTGTAGCCATTTTCCCACTCATGGACATATTTCGGGATCATATCGACCGGATCCTGAAAATCTGCCACCATGCTGATCACGCAGTCGCCGGTACACTGTAACATTCCATAATACGGGGAATTGAACTGTCCAAAGTTTTTGGCATTAAAAATTGCCTTGATCCGTGGATTCTCGCTGCAGATCTTCCGAAGAATCGGGCGCGTCTGGTCCGTCGAATCATTGTCGATAAAGACAAGCTCATAGTCATATTCCGGCAGATCGCGCTCCAGCGTCTCCACAACCGCCTCGCTGATCGGACCTACATTCTCTTCCTCGTTGTAGCAGGGAATTAATATACTGATTTTTTTCATACTTTTCTGATTCCTATTAATTTGCTTTTTGTTTGAACTCTTCTGTTTCGTTCCACCAAATTTCGAACACAAAAAAAAGAGAAAGCCGCTTCGGCTATACTGCCTTTATTTTAAACGTCTTTCTCTCTTTTGACAACCTACAATTTTCTTAACGATTTTTGGCTGCTTCGCTATTTACTTGGCATAAACTGATAAAATATGTCCAAATATTTACCATTCTCTCCCGTCACTCTGCACAGAGGGCAGAAAAATCATTTCTGAAAAGCTAGAATTCTCTTCATTCCTTCTTCAAAATATACCTGTGGCTTCCAGCCAACCACCCGCTCCATCTTGCGGATATCCGGGATTAGATTGACGATTCCCTCTGCATTCGGCGGGCGGACGCCAAATTCCATGCTGCCCTGCCTGCCGCACAGCTCATAGACCGTCTCGACAAACCCGCGCAGCGGTCCTGTCTCATCCATCGGACCGCCCAGATTGTAGACACATCCGTGATCCGTGAGATTTCCCGCATATTCTGCCAGATCCGCCAGAGCGCGCCCCGCATCGTCAATATACATGAAGTTCCAGAGCTGCGTGCAGGCGGTCATCGTCATCTTCTCCCCTGCCCGGAAGACCCGGACACAGGAGGAAAGAAGCGACCACGGGTGATCGCCCGGTCCATACGTGCTGAAAATCCGTGCATGCCCGTAATCCAGTCCCAGTTCCCGGCAGAGCACTTCCGCCTGCTGCCGTACTGCCAGTTTCGCGCGTCCATACGGGGAGGTCGGCTCGCAGACCGTCTCCTCGTCTGTCAGCTCGCTCTTGACGCCATACTCCGCCTGCGAACCTGTAAAGAGAAACCGCCGGCACCCGAGGTCTTTCGCCACGCGGACGGCATTCAGCGCGTCCTGCACGCTCTCCTCCTGGACTGACTCATTTTTCCGTGAATCACTCCCTGCACCGCGCCAGCCCATATGGAGAAACACATCGCATCCGCCCGGAATCCGTTCCGGCAGTTTCGAGAGATTCCCCAGATCCTCCTCCAAAATCGTGAGTCCCTGCGGAAATTTTCCATTTTCCCGCAGCAGATCCGCTTTCGTCGAATGTTCCCGCAGTACGGCGTATACCTGATGTCCGCGATGTAACAGCTCGCGCACCGCCCCCAGACCTACAAAGCTGGTGGCACCTGTGACAACTATCTTCATTCTATCGTTTCCTTTACTATTTTTTAATACGCGGAATCAGCATGATACGGTCCATCTCCTCGTCCGGCAGGAATGGGGACAGATCCTCCAGCGGCGGCGATACAAGCGTTCCGTCCGGCAGTCTCTTCGCCGCGGACTTTGGCTCAAAGTTCTGATCCAGCGTTACAAATACCTCGCAGATCACCGGGCCGTCCATCGCCAGCGTTTCTTCTACCTTCTCACCCAGCTCCTTGTTTCCATGAATCGCTACATATGGGAATCCATACGCCCACGCCAGCTTTTCCATGCTCGGGAATCCAAGATCGCCGCTGTCCACGCCGATACCGATGAGCGGCTCGCCGAAGAAATTCTTCTGGGTCTGGCGGATGGAATGGTAACCACCGTTATTGATAATGAAAATTTTGATCGGCATCCGGTGGCTGACAACTGTCTCAAGCTCCTGTAAATTCATCTGAATACTGCCGTCTCCGGTAATCAGGATAATATCCTGGCTGTGATCTGCCACGCACGCGCCGATCGATGCCGGAAGTCCGTAGCCCATCGAAGCGATGCCGGAGTTCGAGATAAATCTCTGTCCCTTTTTCACAATATTTGCGTGTCCACACACAACATTTGCAGATCCATTCCCCACAACCACGATCTGGTTCTCATTTAAACGGCGGCTCATCTCATACGCAAATGCATATACGTTTGCCTCTGTCTCCGTGCCGCCGTTCATGTGCTTCGGCAGAACCACCGGATAATCATGCTTCCAGCCCTGGCAGATACGCAGCCACTCTGCCTGCGCGTCCTTGTACTCCTGCGTCATCGAAGCCGCGCCGTCCGCTTTTCCTTCCTCCGAAAGAACCTCGTCCATCACGGTCAGAAGATCCTTCACATCCGCGTGAACCGGCATGTCCACATGCAGGGTCGGCTTTTTCAGCTCTTCGGCATCGATATCATTCACAATCACATACGCCTCGCGCGCCCAGGTAGTAAAACGGTAACCGACCTGGCGGAAACTCAGACGGCTTCCGAGCGACAGCACTAGATCGCTGTTCTGGATCGCGAAGTTGCCCGGGCGATCGCCGACGTTGCCGCCTTTTCCGATGTACAGCGGGTGTTCGTCATAGATACAGTCGATGCTGTCCGCGCCGGTCACAACCGGGATTCCCAGCTTTTCAACCACGCGCATGAAAACATCGTGCGCCGCGCCGATACGGATACCATTTCCGGCATTGATCACCGGACGTTTGGAGGTGCGGACTTTCTCGATGATCGCACGCGCCGTCTCCTTCGTCACACGTGCCGGAAGTTTTGCACGAAATTCACCTTTTCCGGCGGTATCCTCCGGGATCTCGGACGCGCTCTCTGCCGCCCAGCCGGTTCCGCCCGCCTCATAATCCTCCGAATCAAAGCCGATCAGATCGTCTGTCTCGATCATTGCCGCCTGCACATTCAGCGGAATATCCAGCCAGGTAGGACCCGGACGACCGTTGTAAGCCAGATACAGGGCTTTTTCCACACAGAAGCGGATACGCATCGGATCGATCACCATCTCACAGTATTTTGTCATATTGGCAACCGATTTGGTGATATCATACTCCTGATCGCCCATCGCGCGCAGGTGAAGTCCCGTGCTGCGCGCTGTCGTGTCATAACGCACCTGTCCGGAAATGACAAACATCGGGATTGAATCCAGAAATCCGCCCGCAACGCCGTTCATCGCATTGATGCCGCCAGGTCCCGTCGTCACGCACACTGCCGCAATCTTGTTGTGGATGCGAGCATACGCCTCCGCTGCCATCGCACATGCCTGCTCATGATGATTGTAGAGGCAGTGAAGTCCTTCCTGATGCCCCAGCGCGTCATCCAGATGCATCGCGCCGCCGCCCGTGATCATAAACACATCCGTGATGCCGGATGCGAGAAGCTTTTCTGCTATATAATTAGAAAGTTTCTGTTTCATTTTGATTTCCTCCTGAAAATACCTTGTCAAGTGGTCATATTATACCACACATATTTCTTTTTTCATAGCCGACACGGCATTTTCCCAACTCCTTACATTTTTCTTATGCTATCTTGTATTTCTCCTATTTCTTTTCTATAATAAAGGTCGGCATCCGATTCACATCGATATGCCTGAATCGTTACGGTTCAGTTTACTTTATGTAACTGCATTTTTATCATACAGAGGAACGTCTTATGAATCGATTAGCACAGAAAAAAAAGGTCTGCGCGCTGATTCCGGCGCGGCTTAATTCGGTTCGCTTTCCGGGAAAGGCATTGAAACAGATTGATGGGATTCCAATGGTTGTGCGGGTTCTCGCAGCGGCGCGGGACAGCGGTGTATTTGATGCCGTTTACGCTGCGACCGACAGCCCTGAGATTGCTGCTGTTTGCCAGACATATGGATTTGAGGCGGTTTTCACCTCCCATTCCCATCAGAATCCGACCTCCCGCATTCAGGAGGCGGTGACGATTCTGGAAGATTCCAAGTCTGCTTCTTCGCGGAAATTTGATTTTTATGCGATGATCGGCGGGGATGAACCGCTTCTGACACCGGAGATTCTGCAAAATTTTATGGAGCAGGCACTTACTGTTATTACCTCAAAAGAGAATGTACAGCTTCCATTTCTCATCAATGCCATGGCAGATATCCCGAACGATGCCGAGACAGCCGATCCATCCAACATAAAAGTGGTCTGCCGCCCGGACGGCACAGGGCTTTACATTTCCCGTGCGCCAATTCCATTCCGCAAGGGGACGCTTGACAAACCTTCCCGGAAATTTGTGAGTATCGGGCTTTATACGCGGGAATCGCTCGATTTCTTCTGCCAGAGCAGACCGGGCATTCTGGAACAGATCGAGGGCGTGGATTTGCTGCGTTTCCTCGAATATGGGAAAACGATCCTATTTCTTCCCATCTGCGGATATACGCTTTCCGTAGACACCCCCGCCGACCTTGAAACAGTACAGGCGATTTTACACAGGAGGACTAGCACCCTATGAATAAGAAAACATACCGCGGCGTGATCTTCGACCTCGACGGCACGCTGCTCGATACATCCGAAGGCGTCTTTGCGAGCGTGCGACACACGGTAGAAGCACTTGGAAAACCTGCCCTCGACGAGGCGACACTCCGCACCTTTATCGGACCGCCCGTCAAGCTGTCGCTCATCCGCCTCTATGGACTGGACGAGGACGCCGCGAACCACGCAACCGAGATTTTCCGCACCCAGTACAAGGATCACGACCTGCTGAAAGCCGAGCCATACGCCGGTATCAAAGACCTGATCCGCGCACTCCGCGCACAGGGCTGCAAGATCGGGGTTGCCACCCTGAAACGTGAAGATTATGCGCTGACTCTGCTGGAACATTACCATTTCACAGAACTCTGTGACTCCATCTGCGGCAGCGATTTTGCCAGCAAAATGACGAAGGCTGACGTTCTGCACAAGTGCTTAAAAGCTTTGGAGTTGTCTCCATCCGAGGCAGTTCTTATCGGTGATACCTCTTCCGACGGAAAGGGTGCCAAAGAGGCAGCTGTCGATTTTATGGCAGTCACCTACGGCTTCGGACCAGATACCGCGGAGGCATGGCAGGAATATGAGCCGGTTTATACGGCAAAGGATACGCATGATATCGGGGCGTTTCTGGGAGTCAATTTTTAAAATTACAAACATAACAAGGGGACAAACATCATGAAACAAGTCAAATTACTCGACTGCACTCTCCGCGACGGCGGCTACGTCAACGACTGGGAGTTCGGTCACGACAATATTGTTACTATTTTTGAACGTCTGATCAGCACGGGCGTGGACATTCTGGAAGTTGGTTTCCTGGATGACCGCCGCACTTTCGACCGCAACCGCACGATCATGCCGACAACCCAGTGTGCCGATCAGATTTTCGGCAAGCTGGACAAGGGAAATACGATGATCGTTGCCATGATCGACTACGGAACCTGCGATATTTCTAATTTAAGCCCGTGTTCAGAGTCCTACATCGACGGCATTCGCGTCATTTTCAAAAAACATGTGATGCATGAGGCGATCCAGTTCTGCCACGAAGTCAAAAAACTGGGCTACAAAGTGTTTGCACAGGCGGTTTCGATCACCAGCTACTCCGACCGTGAGCTTCTGGATCTGGTTGACCTTGTCAACGATCTGGAACCGTATGCGATGTCCCTTGTAGACACCTACGGTCTGCTGCATCAGGATAACCTGCTGCACTATTTCCAGCTCTTAAACTACAACTTAAAACCATCGATCGCGATCGGCTACCACTCCCACAATAACTTCCAGCTCGCATACTCGAACAGCATGGAAGTCTTACGCGAACCGGCAGACCGCACCGTTTTAGTTGATGCCACCCTGTACGGCATGGGAAAAAGCGCCGGAAATCTTCCGATCGAACTCATTTCCATGTACATGAACACCGTATTCGGACGCAATTTCAATGTCAGTCAGATGCTCGAGGCGATCGACATCAGCATCATGCCATTCTTCCGCAAGAGCCCATGGGGATATAACCTGTTCTTCTATATTTCCGCCTCCAACAACTGCCATCCGAACTACGTCCGCTTCCTGATGGATAAGCACACTCTGTCGCTTAAATCCATCAATACGATTCTGGATGCGATTGAGCCGGAGAAAAAACTGCTCTACGACAAAGATTACATTGAAACACTGTACCGCAGGTATCAGAGCACAGAATGCAATGACGAAGCCGATATTCAGGCATTGAGTGCTTCCTGGAGCGAGCGCCCGCTTTTGCTGCTCGGTCCGGGAAAGAATCTGGAACTGGAAAAGGAGACAATTCTTTCCTATATTAAGGCGCACAATCCGATCACAATCTCCGTCAATTTTATCCCGGAGGGAATTCCAATCGATTATGCGTTCTTAAGCAATTCCAGACGATATGTTCAGCTCAACAACCGCCTGCTCGAGCACGCCGACGCCCAGGGACGCCCGGTGCGCGTCATCGCGACCTCGAACGTGACGAATGTCAAAGATACACATTTTGATTACACCTTAAACTATAATTCCCTGATCGACCAGAATGCAGAGATCATCGATAATTCCTTTGTCATGCTGCTGAACGTCCTGACCAAAACAAGCGTCCACCACGCCGCCTGCGCGGGATTCGACGGATATACGGTCGATGGAGACAACTACTATAATTCCGCGATGGACTACCGGATCGCGCGGGAAAAATCACAGAGTATTAACCAGTATGTGATAGATACGCTGGAGAGGCTGGCAGGAACGCTGACGCTGGAGTTCCTGACGGATTCGAAATACGTAAAATAAAAAATTATATTTTCATATAGAAAAAGGGGTGTTCCAGCTGGTTCACCCCTTTTTCCACATCTCTCCACCCTTTCCAGCAACGCACACTATCTTTTTACGCATAATCCCCGTATAATAAGCCCCGTAATGCAGCGATGGATTTTCGCATTTTCAAAAAGGAGAGATTATACCATGCGTAAGCAAACTAAAACTTTAGCTGTTTTATCCGCTGCGGCTTTGTTCGCGGCTGCTGCACCTATAATGACAAATATGGGAACTTACAGAGTTCTGGCGGCTCAGAGCGGCTGGACAGAGGAAGATGGTCGTCTTTATTACTACGATGAGGACGGCTATAAAGAGACAAACACATGGAAAAAGCGGAATGGCGACTGGTTTTATCTCGATGAGGAAGGCGAGATTGCTACCAATCAGAGAGTCGATGACTATTTCGTCAACGATGAGGGGCACATGGCAAAGAACCAATGGGTTTCGGCTGAAAATGAGATCAGCTATGACAGCCCGGATTCTCCGGACGGCGGCTCCTGGCTCTATTTTGGCAAGGACGGCAAGATTGTAACTGCCAAATGGATGAGCATCAACGGAAAAACCTACTATTTCGACGAGGACGGACTGATGCAGACCGGGCTTCTGGAGCTGGACGGACAGACCTACTACCTCGGCGAGGAGGATGACGGCGCCAGAAAAACCGGATGGATTCTGCTGGAAACCATCACGAAAGACACCGACGATGAAGATATCTGGTGCTATTTTGACACCGAAGGACGCATGATCGTAAACCAGATGGACCGCAAAATCGACAATGGCTACTACACTTTCATCGACGGCCAGATGCAGACAGGCTGGATCAATGTCGCGGAAGCTGGCTTTGTAAGCTCCAGCACACCTTCAAACGAAGCAGCAACAACGGACAACTCTGCCACAGACACTGTCAGCTTAAACGATTTCCGCTATTACGATCCGGAAAATGGCGGACGCCGGGCAAGCGGCTGGTACACCATTGAAGGGGCACCGGGCATCAGCGAAGAAGAAGAGCCATTTTCCTTCTTCTTTAAAAACGGAACTGCTTACTTTGCCGAGAAGGATCTTGCTATTTTCACCATCAATTCCGAGCGCTACTGCTTCAACGAGCGCGGTGAAATGCAGACCGGGCTTCAGAGCCTGAAACAGGCGGATGGCAGCTTCGCCTCCTACTACTTCGGCGACGACGGCGTGATGCGTACCGGCAAGCAGACTATTTACAATGATGATTTAGAAGAAAACCAGATCTGGTATTTCCAGACCAAAGGTTCCCTCAAAGGACAGGGCTACCATGGAGAGCGCGATAACCAGGTTTATGTAAACGGTCTTTTAAAGAAGGCGGATCCGGAACTCCGCTATGAGCCGGTTTCCATCGGTGAAAAACGCTACCTGGTAAACACCAGCGGCACCATCCAGAAAGCAACCTCTTCCTCCTCTTCCGCTTCCCGTCCGGAACTCGGAAAAGGGTTCAAGGATATCAAAGACAGCAATGATACTGCCTGGACAGTTGACACATCTGGAATCATCCAGTAAAATATAATATTGCATCCGTTCAAATACCGCAGGACACTTTTGTGACACCGCGGTATTTTTTCTGAAAGATGTCTTTTTTTATCGTTTTAAAAATTTTTTTGGAAATTTTTAAATTTTTTTCTAAAAACCAGTTATAATGTTCCCGATTAAAACGTATTATAATAAAGGGGATGTTTTCATTTTTCTCCCAATGACTCAACTCTTACTTCTACGGAGGCAACTCTATGCGTGGTTTAAATGTTTATTGCTGTCCAAACTGTGGACATTATGGATTCTTTCAGCTCGTTGCCAATGCGGTGTGTCCGCATTGCTCAATCGCCATGACTCCTCTTCCCATTCCGTATCAGGATTTCATGGACTTAGACTATCCACAACGGCAGATCCTGATTTCCAGACACATGATTAATGCGGCAAGCCCTTTGGATTCTAAAGCCAAACAGGCGAACAAGGCTAAGGCACCAGGGCAGACAAAGCCATCCGGTCGGAGCAAATCACCGGATGATGCAAAATCGTCGGATCAAAATGCAGCACCTGATAACACCAAATTGATGACAGATCATTCTGCAGCACCGGGTAAAACAAAATCATCTTCCACTTCCTCGAATCTCCATCCGGATATCTCAAAAGATTCCGACAAGGAAACTCTCTATCAGGAAGTATTGGCGCTAAGAGAGAAAAACGAGCAGCTGGAGCAGACGATCTCCTGGATGCATGATTTAATCTGGAAATTGACGCGCCAACTGCATATTACATAGAGTACATAAAAAATGCCGCATGATTCATTCTGGTTTAATAACATACCTTCTGAATCATGCGGCTTTGATATTCGATTTAGTATTTAATTTTTGATTTGATTGTTCACTTGCTCCATCTGGTATAAATGAGCCTCTTCTCTCCCATCTTATCCAGTTTCTCCGCTTATCCCGCCTTCTCCGTCTTACAGAGTATGTAGTGGTCAATCATCCGGTTTAAGCTTTGATTCATCTGATCCAGAGTTTTAAATAACTCCTTAAGCTCACGCTTTAATTCTTCATTTTCCTGTTCCAAAACGACCAATTTTTTAGCTTCATCCATAAACTCTCCTCCTTTTGACTGCCTGTTCTTCCATTCAGATGACCACACTGCATAACGCAGCTCTGCCAGGCGATCCTATCGTTTTTTCGTTTCATATTATTTATAAACCGATTTTAAGAAAAATAAAAGAGTCTATCGATCGCAAATTTCGACACGGGTTACTGTTCACACATTACTTTAAATTCTAAATCGACAAAGTTCGTCATTTCGGCTTTTCCGCCGAATCTGCCCGGATTTGCCGTCTATTTGAGCTATTCTGCCTGTTCTGCTTTCTCTCTTGTGAGTGTAAGCCCAATCGCCAGCATCGCCCACATAATCGGCGTCGCGATCGGGAGGTTGATATTAACAACTGCCTGTGCTCCATAGCAGAGCACCGCCAGAACAGGCGCCAGAATCCAGGCGCACTCTTTCCATTTTCTGCACATTCTCACGCAGGCGCCGCCCAGAAACGCAAGATAGGATGCAAGCGCAAGCGGTCCCATTGTAACAAGGTACTGGAAATATTCGTTGTGGGCGCTCTCATAGAAAACTCCATACCGATCCAGCGCATCCTGCCTGAAATCCCAAGTCAGAATTCCATATGTGTCTGGTCCAAAACCAAACAACTGATGCAGGAACGGCAGCTCGCGATAGGACTGCCAGCCAATTCTCCAGCAATATCCCCGGTTCGTCCCCCAATCATCATCAAAAACAAGATACTGGGACAACGCGCTGTACCGTTCCGCATGTCCTCCCAGATTTGCATCATAGAAGACAAATGCCACTGCCAGGCATCCAAGAATCAAAACTGCACACCAGCCACGCCAAATCCATCGTCCCGGTTTGCTCTCTGGATTCGTCTGTTCCATCTTCCGTTTCCAAACACAGAGAATCCCCGCCAGAATCCAGAATAAAACGACGACTCCCTCCAGATAACGATAGCGCACCAACACGCCAAACACACCGCCCAGACCGATGACCTGATCGGCATATACTTTATTGACCGTATCTACTACCTTGATCACGGTCATAAACGTAGCCGCCAGAATACCATAATCTGCGATGCCCCGCCATGTCGTAAATAAAAACAGCGGCATCACCGCAAACAGCATTCCAAGTGATAAATATGCATTATCACTCTGTCCGGTAATCAATGCAAAAAAGGCCAGCGCCGAAACCAGATAATACCAGATACGGCGTCCCACTTTTCTCTCACTTACAAAACAGCCGCAGGCAACCGCCATCGTAAGCGCCACAAACGCCGTATATGTGTTAATATTTCCCAATGTAGATACAAACAGGTTTCCCTGTTCATTGCTCACGCCCTTTTTCCATCCCAATAAATCCATCTGGAAATAATCTGTGATTCCAAACAGACAGACCAGAACGGACGATGCCAAAAACACATCCAGGTACCATTTTCTCATCCGACCATACTTGCTGATCACAATAGTTCCCAGCACATACAGCGTAATCAAGAATAATCCGCTGAATCGTCCCTCATTTCCCCAGAACGACTCATACACATAGTCCGACAGCACCGTCGATATCAGTGCCAGCGCCCAGAAAACTGCCAGCGCCTTATAGGCAAATGGCTGCTTTTTTAATTCAGTCAGTCGAAACGCGCCCAAAAAGCGCCGCACATGCGCCCCGCCAAACCGCTTTAAGTCCATGCACGCAAATACTATCGCTGCGATCAGGCATGACGCCAGCATCGCAACCGTGCTGAGCCAGTAAAACTGATATTTCGATACCAGAATATCATAATAATAATTATGGAAATATAGCGGAAATGCCCCAAACACCACACACAGATACACCGACACAATCCATGAAAAAACCTTTCGGACTTTTCCCTCCCATGCCTGCTCTGCCAAAATGGATGCAGTCGGAGCTCCCTGCTCTCTTGCAATCTCTGTCTGTTCCATCACATTCTTCTCCTTTTCTTATTCGTAAAACCAGAGAAACGGCTTGTATCAGTATAGCATTTCGTTTTGTGGATAGCAAGGAAGGAAATCTTAAATTTCCCCTATTATCTCGTTACTGTTCACGCATACGTGCCCAGTAACGGAATTTGCCGTGGCTTCGCATTTAAA